>NZ_JBIVPJ010000012.1:0-240043 GCF_044754585.1 Streptomyces sp. NPDC093065
GTTGGACTCCATGTCCAGCTGCTGGAGGTACGCGGTGAACTTCGACAGGTAGTGCGAGTACGGCAGCACCGCGTGCGACTGCGCGCCCAGGAAGTTGCCGTACCAGACCCCCAACAGGCCCATCAGCAGAGGCACGTTGGACTCGGCGGGGGCGGTGCGGAAGTGTTCGTCGACCAGGTGGAAGCCGTCGAGCATCTCCCGGAAGCGGTCCGGGCCGATGGCGATCATCAACGACAGCCCGATGGCCGAGTCGAAGGAGTACCGGCCGCCGACCCAGTCCCAGAACTCGAACATGTTGGCCGTGTCGATGCCGAAGTCCGCGACCTTCCCGGCGTTGGTCGACAGCGCCACGAAGTGCCTGGCGACGGCGGCGTCGTCGCCCAGGGCGTCCAGCAGCCAGGTCCGGGCGGAGGTGGCGTTGGTGACCGTCTCGATGGTGGTGAAGGTCTTGGAGGCGATGACGAACAGCGTCTCGGCCGGGTCCAGGTCCCGGACCGCCTCGTGCAGGTCGGCGCCGTCCACGTTGGAGACGAAGCGGAGGGTGAGGGAGCGGTCGGTGAAGGCCCGCAGCGCCTCGTAGGCCATCGCGGGGCCCAGGTCCGAGCCGCCGATGCCGATGTTGACGACGTTCTTGATGCGCTTGCCGGTGTGGCCGGTCCACTCGCCGGAGCGGACCCGGTCGGCGAAGCCGGCCATCCTGTCCAGCACGGCGTGCACCTTGGGCACGACGTTCTCGCCGTCGACCTCGACCACCGCGTCCCCGGGGGCCCGCAGCGCGGTGTGCAGGACGGCCCGGTCCTCGGTGACGTTGATGCGCTCACCGCGGAACATGGCGTCGCGCAGCCCGAACACCTCGGTGGCGGCGGCCAGTTCACGCAGCAACCGCAGGGTCTCGTCGGTGGCGAGGTGCTTGGAGTGGTCGACGTACAGATCTCCCACGCGGAGCGTCCAGCCGGTGCCGCGCCCCGGGTCGGCGGCGAACAGCTCGCGCAGCCGCACGTCACCGAGTTGCTCGCGGTGCTTGGCCAGCGCGGCCCATTCGGGCGTCTGGTGGAGCCTGGTACGGCCGTCTGCGTTCATGTCGGACGTCAGCCTTCTTCCTTGGGGTGTCCCAGCTGTCCCGGCTGTACAGCTGTTCCAACCTAGATGATCAGGAGTGAAGGCGTCCGACGGAGACGGAACTAGATCTCGCCGCGCAGCTTGGCGAGTGCCTCGGCGAGAATCGCCTCGCCGTCCGCGTCGCTGCGGCGTTCGCGCACGTACGCGAGGTGGGTCTTGTAGGGCTCGGTGCGCGGCGGGTCGGGCGGGTTGTCCCGGTCCTGTCCGGCGGGGAAGCCGCAGCGCGGGCAGTCCCAGGTCTCCGGGACCTGGGCGTCGCTCGCGAAGCTCGGCTGTGTCTCGTGTCCATTGGAGCACCAGAAGGAGATGCGCAGACGCGGCGCGGACTCGCCGCGCTCGGCCTCGCCCATCGGCCCCGCCCCGACCCGGCTTCCCCGGATCGCGTTGCCACTTGCCACGGTCGTAACTCCCTGCGTGATGGTGCCGCGAAGCGAGTCGGCGTTTCGCTTCGCTGCGAGCGCCTCAGTCTACGTAAGGCCCAACGCGCGTCCAGTGATTGGAGTTACAAGCTCCGATGCTCAGACGCAAGCCCCATGATAGGCGGCGCCGTGGGGCGCGTACCGAACATGGGGCTTTACGTGCACAAGTGTGTGAAGGGTCGGTGCGACCGGTCAGTTGTTGGCCTTCATGATCAGGCCGAGCACCATGATGCACGCGAACCAGCACAGACCGACCACCACGGTGATCCGGTCGAGGTTGCGCTCGGCGACCGAGGAGCCGCCGACGGACGACTGCATGCCGCCACCGAACATGTCGGAGAGACCGCCGCCCTTCCCCTTGTGCATCAGCACCAGCAGCATCAGCAGCAGGCTGAAGACGATCAGGGCGATCGAGAACCCCAAAACCACGGCTGGACCAACTTCCTCGGATTCGGATGAACGACGGGGGCACGGTGACAGCACACCACCATGCCCCCGCAAGGGTACGACGTATCGCCGCTAGCGCATACTCACTGGTCGATCTGCCTCCCGACCGGGCGCCGGCTACTGGTCGCGGAATCGGACGATCTTGACGAACTCGTCCGAGTCCAGCGAGGCGCCGCCGACCAGGGCGCCGTCGATGTCGGGCTTCGCCATGATCTCGGCGACGTTGCCGGACTTGACGGAGCCGCCGTACTGGATGCGGACCCGGTCGGCCAGCTCCTGGGAGTACAGCTCGGCGAGCTTGCCGCGGATCGCCGCGCAGACCTCCTGGGCGTCGTCGGCGCCGCAGACCTTGCCGGTGCCGATGGCCCACACGGGCTCGTAGGCGATCACGACGGTCTCGGCCTGCTCGGCCGGGAGGTCCTTCAGACCGCCCTCGACCTGGGCGAGGGTGTGCTCGACGTGATTGCCCGCCTCGCGGACGTCCAGCTCCTCGCCGACGCACAGGATCGGGGTCAGGCCGTGCTTGTAGGCCGCCTTGACCTTGGCGTTCACGATCTCGTCGGTCTCGGCGTGGTACTGCCGACGCTCGGAGTGGCCGACGGCCACGTACGCGCACTTCAGCTTGGCCAGCATCGGGCCCGAGATCTCGCCGGTGTAGGCGCCGCCGTCGTGCGCGGAGATGTCCTGGGCACCGTACTTGATCTTGAGCTTGTCCCCGTCGACCAGGGTCTGCACGGAGCGCAGGTCGGTGAAGGGGGCGAGGACGGCGACCTCGACGGCGTCGTAGTCCTTGTCCGCGAGGGCGAAGGCGAGCTTCTGGACGTGGGCGATGGCCTCCAGGTGGTTGAGGTTCATCTTCCAGTTGCCCGCCATCAGCGGCGTGCGGGTGGTCATCGGGGTCAGTCCTCCAGTGCGGCGAGGCCGGGGAGCGTCTTGCCCTCGAGGTATTCGAGGGAGGCGCCGCCGCCGGTCGAGATGTGGCCGAATGCGTTCTCGTCGAAACCGAGCGTGCGCACGGCCGCGGCGGAGTCGCCGCCGCCGACCACGGTGAAGCCCGGGGCGTCGACGAGGGCCTGGGCGACCGCTTTGGTGCCCTCGGCGTAGTCGGGGTGCTCGAAGACGCCCATGGGCCCGTTCCAGAAGACGGTGCCGGCGTCGGCGAGCTTCGATGCGTACAGCGTGCAGGTCTCCGGACCGATGTCCAGACCCTCCTGGTCGGCCGGGATGGCGTCCGCGGCGACGGTGGTGGGGTTGGCCGGAGCCTTGGTCTTCAGGTCGGGGAACTCGGGCGCGACCAGGACGTCGACGGGCAGGACCAGTTCGACGCCGTTCTTCTCGGCGCGCTCGATGTACTCCTTGACCGCCGGGATCTGGTCCTCCTGGAGCAGGGAGATGCCGACCTCGTGCCCCTTGGCCTTGAGGAAGGTGTACGCCATGCCGCCGCCGATGAGGAGCCGGTCGGCCTTGCCGAGCAGCTGGTCGATCACGGCGAGCTTGTCGGAGACCTTGGCACCGCCGAGGGCGACCACGTACGGGCGCTTCACCTCGTCGGTCAGCTTCTTGAGCACGCCGACCTCGGTGGCGATGAGGTACCCGGCGTAGTGCGGCAGCCGCTTCGGCAGGTCGAAGACGGAGGCGTGCTTCCGGTGCACCGCGCCGAAGCCGTCGCCGACGTACACGTCCGCGAGGCCGGCGAGCCTGTCGGCGAAGGCGGCGCGCTCGGCGTCGTCCTTGCTGGTCTCGCCCGCGTTGAAGCGCAGGTTCTCGATGACGGCGACCCGGCCGTCGGCGAGGCCGGAGACGACGGCCTCGGCGGAGCTGCCGACCGTGTCCTCGGCGAAGGCGACGTCGGCGCCGAGGAGTTCACCGAGGCGGGCGGCGGCCGGGGCGAGGGAGAAGGCGGGGTCCGGGGCACCCTTGGGGCGGCCCAGGTGGGAGGCCACGATCACGCGGGCACCCGCGTCGGCCAGCGCCTTGACGGTGGGCACCACGGCGCGGATGCGGCCGTCGTCGGTGATGGTGGTGCCGTCCAGCGGGACGTTCAGGTCGGCGCGGACGAAGACGCGCTTGCCCGCGACGCCTTCGGAGAGCAGTTCGTCGATCGTCTTCAAGAGGGCTCCTGGGTTCTCGGATCGCTCGTGATCCTACGAGGGCTGGTCGCAGCGGACGCGACGCAGGGCCCGGACAGCGCGACCTTGCGCTGCCCGAGCCCTGCTACCGCATCGAGGTGCCTTGCTGAAGTCGATCAGAGCTGGTTGCCGACGAAGACCGTGAGGTCGACGAGGCGGTTCGAGTAGCCCCACTCGTTGTCGTACCAGCCGAGGATCTTCACCGACTTGCCGTCCTGGACCATCGTCATGGAGGAGTCGAAGGTGCAGGAGGCCGGGTCGCCGACGATGTCCGAGGACACGATCGGGTCCTCGGTGTAGAAGAGGAAGCCCTTGAGGTCGCCGCCGTCGGCGGCCTTCTTGAACGCGGCGTTGACCTCGTCCTTGGTGACCTCGCGCTGCAGCTCCACGACCAGGTCGGTGGCCGAGCCGGTGGGGACCGGGACGCGCATCGCGATGCCGTCGAGCTTGCCCTTGAGCTGCGGCAGGACCAGCGCGGTGGCCTTGGCGGCACCCGTGGTGGTCGGGATGATGTTCTCCGCGGCGGCGCGGGCGCGGCGCAGGTCCTTGTGCGGGAAGTCCAGGATGCGCTGGTCGTTGGTGTACGCGTGCACCGTCGTCATCAGACCCTTGACGATGCCGAAGTTCTCGTCGAGGACCTTGGCCATCGGCGCCACACAGTTGGTGGTGCAGGAGGCGTTGGAGATGACGTGGTGGTTCGCCGGGTCGTACTTGTCCTGGTTGACGCCCATCACGATGGTGATGTCCTCGTCCTTGGCCGGGGCCGAGATGAGGACCTTCTTCGCGCCACCCGCGATGTGCTTCTCGGCGTCCGCCTTCTTCGTGAAGATGCCGGTCGACTCGATCACGATGTCGACGCCCAGCTCGCCCCACGGGATGTCGGCCGGGTTGCGCTCGGAGAGGACCTTGATGGTCCTGCCGTCGACGGTGATGGTGTCCTCGGTGTGCGTGACCTCCTGCTTGAGGCGGCCGAGGATGGTGTCGTACTTCAGCAGATGGGCGGTGGTCGCGGTGTCACCCAGGTCGTTGACAGCCACGATCTCGATGTCCGCACCCTGCTCCAGCAGCGCGCGGAAGTAGTTGCGACCGATGCGGCCAAAGCCGTTGATGCCTACGCGGATCGTCACGAACCGATCTCCTCGTTGGTACGCCGGCCCGATGTGCCGGCGAGCTGTATTTGGGATGTCCCCGACCACCTCCGACCCTACCTCTCCACGGCGTCGGGGGTGACATCGAGACGGCCCATACCCGGCAGGGCGGTCCGTACCCGCCAGTAGGGGTACGGACCGCCCTGGGCGACGGGGACCGATCACCCGATTTCGCTACACCGTGTCAGTCCCCCGCGTACCGGAATTCACTCGTCCAGGGCACGCAGCGCCTGCCGGACCAGTGCCGCGCGGGCGGCCGGTCCGGAGAGGTGCTCCAGGCCGAATCCCAGCAGCACGGTGTCGTCCGTGGTGACCGCGCCGTAGGTCTGGAACAGGGTCCCGGTGCGGGTCCAGTCCTTCAGGACGGCGGGGCTGCCCTCAGGCGGTCCGGAGACCTGCCAGGCGCCCAGCGAGCTCTCGAAGCCCTCGGTCTGCGTCGCCGTGCCGCCGACGACCAGGGAGGCCTCGTCGGCCAGGACGCCCCGGCCGCCGCTGCCCGGGTCGGTGACGTAGGCGATCGACAGCTCGACGGACTTTCCGGCGTAGGCGCTCAGCTCGAACTCGACCTGCTTCCAGCCGCCGGAGGAGCCGGTGAGGCTGTTCCACCGGCCGGTCGTGCCGGTCGCGGTGCAGCCGTCGTCGGTCAGGGTGAGGTAGTGCCCGAGCCAGGGGTGCCCGGCCAGGTAGAACCCGGCAGCGCACTCGGCGGGTACGGCCGTGCCGGTGGCGCCGTTCGCCTCGGGCAGCGTGGTCCAGTCGTCGGCGCCGGTGGTGTGCGCCTCGATCAGGGCGTTGTCGTAGCCGCGCTCGGTGTCCCACAGCAGCTGGGTGCGGAGCGTGGGGCGGTCGGCGGCGGTGACATCGGTGAGGTCGACGGTGCGGGTGAGGCGCTTGTAGGCGTCGTCGGTGTGGACGGCGGCGGCCATCCACTCTCCCGCGTAGGGCCCGTACGGGTTGACCGTCCCGGCGAACTCGCCGGCGCCCGCGCTCGCGAACTGCGGGTAGGTGCCGGGGTCCAGCTCGTCAGAGGTCACGCTGTAGGCGCCGGCGGCGTCCAGCGGGTTGCCGGGGGCGTCGCCGAGCGTGCCGCCGGCCTCGGCGAGCCTGCCGGAGCCGGTGAAGCCGGTGGCGCCGGAGGTGGCGGTGCGGGTGTAGGCGCCCAGGTAGTACTGGCTGAAGTCGTCGGACAGGGTGCCGCCGCCGAGGTCGACGTCGCCGCCCGCCTGCTCACCGGCCTCGATCAGCTTGCCGCCCTCGTTCAGGAAGGCGCGCAGCTGGAGCTGGGTGGCGTTGCCGGGCACCGCGGCGCCCGTGTAGTGGACGACGGTGCCGAAGTGGCCGAGGACGCCGAGCGCGTCGGGAGCGCCCTGCGTGGCGACGTCCCAGACGGCGGCGCGGTGGCCGGTGGCCTTGAGCGCGTCCACGTACGTCCGGGTCTGCGTGGCCTTCGCGCCCTCCTCGGCGACGACGAGGACGTCGGCGCGGGGCCGCTCGGCGACCTTGTACGTGAAGTGCTCGCTCTCGGTGCGCTTGCCGTTCCGGTCGTGGCTTCCCCGCGGCGTCCGGCCGCTGAACCAGACCTCGACGCGGTCGCCGGGGCCCGCGCCCCCGACCTCGGCCCGGTACTCGTCGAAGTAGAGGTTGTCCTCGCCGCCGTAGGTCTCGCCGCCCCGCCAGGGCCGCAGCGCCGTGTGGTGGGTGCGTCCGCCGTTGACGCGGTACCTCAGCTCCTTGTCGCGCACGGACTTGCGGACGACGACGGAGACGTCCTGGTCGGCGCCGCGCGCATAGGAGGTGGTGAAGGGGGCCGGGGTGAAGTCGGCGGCGTCCAGACCGACCGAGGAGGACGGCCGGTCGGGGTGGGCGGCGGTCTCGGCGACGGAGAGCGCGAACGGGATGTTCTTGGTGAACTCCTGCTGGATCAGCTTCTCGTCGTCGGGGAAGTTGAAGCCCGACCGGCAGTCCCGCGCGTTCCACTGGTCGTCGGGGTCCACGTCGGAGGCCGTCTGGCAGGTCGACATCTCCGGGGTGAACATCGCCATCCCGTTGACGTTGGCCGCGTGCCCGTCGGCCTCGCCGTTGGTGGTGTACAGCTCCGAGGAGACCTGCGGGTGGTAGCCGGGGATCGCGGAGTCGTCGGGCGTGCCGGCCAGTGCCTTGTAGAGGACGTCGTCCGGGGTGCCGGTGGCCACCTGCCAGCCGACGCCGTAGAGGAGGAGTTCGGCGGCGGAGTGGTAGTTGATGCCGTACGTGAAGCCGATCCGCTTCTGGAAGGCGTCCAGCGCCTTGGTCTCGGGCTCGGAACCGGGGCTCGCGCCGCGGTAGGTCTCGCTGGTGGGGTTGGGGGACGAGCCCTCGTCGTCGTAGCCCCACTTGTAGGCGAAGTTGCGGTTGAGGTCGACGCCGTCGCCGGTGCCGATGACGCCGTCGCCGTTGACGTCGCGCAGGTTCTTGCGCCAGAGGCGGTTCTCGGTGCTCTCGAAGGTGTAGTCGTAGCCGTCGGGGTTGGCCGACAGGACGAACCACAGCTCGGTGGAGTCGACGATCTTCCTGATCCGCCGGTCCTTCTTGTAGTTGTCCAGGTAGTGGTGCATCAGCCGCCGGGTCATCTCCGGGGTGATCCACTCGCGCGCGTGCTGGTTGGACATGTAGAGGACGGAGGGCTTGGAGCCGTCCTTCGTCTTCTTCGCCTGCTTGGTGAGCTTGAGCGCCAGGATGTCCTGGCCCTTCACGGTCTTCCCGATGGAGACGACCTTGGTGAGCGCGGGGTTCTCCTGGGCGGTGCGCAGGATCTCCTCGCGCAGGCCGCCGCTGCCGCTGTAGGGGCGGAAGACGCCGTCCGCGGCGCTCGCGACCCGCTTCCGGGCCTGGGCGGACAGGGTGTGCTCGGTGAGGTCGACGCCCTGTTTCTCCAGGGTGCCGGCCTGTTTCCCGGTGAGGTAGAGCTCGACGGCGGCCGTACCGCGGTCGGGTACCTGCTCGCCGAGTTCGTGGCCGTCCTGTCCGGCGGCCAGCAGCAGGGGTACCTGCTCCTTGGTGACGTCGGCGCGGAAGACCTTCACTTCGTTCGCGTCCGGGGTCGCCGGGTCCGCGGGCTGTGCCTGGGCGACGGGTGCGAAGCCCGCTCCGCCGATCAGGAGCGCGCCGACGGCGAGGATCGATCTCGCTCTTCGTCTCATGAAACCCCCTGGGTGGGGCCTGTCCGACAGGCCTGGGTCCGCCACGGCGGCGAACAGATGCCAGGCTCATGACAGCCCATGATCGAGTCAAGAGCGCGGCAGGGACACGCGAAAGCCGGTGCCGGTCACCCAAGTGGGCGTCGGCACCGGCGTGTTGGCGGTCGCGTTCGAGGGGGCTGCGTCACCGGCCGTCCTCGGTCCGGTCTCGCTCAGCCGACCAGGTTGTCGGCCATCTCCTCCTCGCCGAGGTTGGCGTCCGTGCCGGCGATGCCGAGGTCCGAGGCCCGCTTGTCGGCCATGGCCAGCAGTCGGCGGATGCGTCCGGCGACGGCGTCCTTGGTCAGCGGCGGGTCGGCGAGGGCGCCCAGCTCCTCCAGGGAGGCCTGCTTGTGCTCCATGCGCAGCCGGCCCGCGGCGGCGAGGTGCTCGGGCACGTCGTCGGCGAGGATCTCCAGCGCGCGCTGGACGCGGGCCCCGGCGGCGACGGCCGCGCGGGCGGAGCGGCGCAGGTTGGCGTCGTCGAAGTTGGCGAGCCGGTTGGCGGTGGCGCGTACCTCGCGCCGCAGCCTGCGCTCCTCCCAGGCCAGCACCGAGTCGTGCGCGCCGAGCCGGGTGAGCAGCGCGCCGATCGCGTCGCCGTCGCGGACCACCACCCGGTCGACGCCGCGCACCTCGCGGGCCTTGGCGGGGATCGACAGCCGGCGGGCGGCGCCGACCAGGGCGAGCGCCGCCTCGGGACCCGGGCAGGTCACCTCCAGGGAGGAGGAGCGGCCGGGCTCGGTGAGCGAGCCGTGCGCCAGGAAGGCTCCGCGCCAGGCGGCCTCGGCGTCGCAAGTGGCCCCCGAGACCACCTGCGGCGGCAGACCCCGGATCGGGCGGCCCCGGCCGTCCACCAGGCCGGTCTGCCGGGCCAGCTGGTCACCGCCCGCGACCACCCGTACGACGTAACGCGAACCGCGGCGCAGCCCGCCCGGCGCCATCACGATCAGCTCCGAGCTGTGCCCGAAGATCTCCAGGATGTCCTGCTTGAGCCGGCGGGCCGCCCGCGCGGTGTCCAGCTCCGCCTCGATCACGATGCGCCCGCTCACCAGGTGAAGGCCGCCGGCGAACCGCAGGACGGCGGAGACCTCCGCCTTTCTGCAGCAGGTCCGGGTGACGGGGAGCCGGGAGATCTCGTCCTTCACCGCTGCCGTCATCGCCATGGGCCGATCCTTCCATGCATCCGAAAAATACGGTCGTACGCGGCGGCCAGCAGCTCCGGGTCGTGCCTCGGGGTCCCGTCGGTCCGGGCGACCGGAGCCAGTTCGACCGCGGCGCCGAACCGTTTCGCGGCGTCGGTGAGCGAGTCACGGTCGGGCACGGCGGCCTCGTCGGCCAGCACCACGTCCAGGGCGAGTTTAGGGGCGTGTCGTCCCAAAACCTCCAAATGACGCTGCGGTGAGAAGCCCTCAGTTTCTCCGGGCTGCGGGGCGAGGTTCAGCGAGAGCACCCGGCGCGCCTTCGTCTCGACCAGCGCGTCCAGCAGGTCCGGCACGAGCAGGTGCGGGATGACCGAGGAGAACCAGGAGCCGGGGCCCAGGACCACCCAGTCGGCGTCCAGGACGGCGTCGACCGCGTCGGGGACGGCCGGCGGGTCGCTGGGCACCAGGTGCACGGACTGCACCTCGCCGGGTGTGAGCGCCACGGTGGCCTGTCCCCGTACGGTGTCCACCGCGTCGGGCCGCTCCGGGTCGTGGCCCCTGACCAGGGCCTGGAGCTCCAGCGGGACGGCGGACATGGGCAGCACCCGGCCGTGCGCGCCGAGCAGCTTGCCCACCAGGTCCAGTGCCTGGACGTGGTCGCCGAGCTGCTCCCACAGGGCGACGATCAGCAGATTGCCGACCGCGTGCTCGTGCAGGTCGCCCTGGGACTGGAAGCGGTGCTGGATGACGCGGGCCCAGGTCTGGCCCCAGTCGTCGTCGCCGCACAGCGCGGCCAGCGCCTTGCGCAGGTCGCCGGGCGGCAGGACGCCCAGCTCGTCGCGCAGGCGTCCGCTGGAGCCGCCGTCGTCGGCGACGGTGACCACGGCGGTGAGGTCGCCGGTGATCCGGCGCAGTGCGGCGAGCGAGGCGGACAGGCCCATGCCGCCGCCGAGGGCGACGACCTTGGGCTGGGCGCCCCGGCGGCGCGGCTTGGCGCCGCGCGCGTGTTCGGGCCGGGCGGCGCGGGCGTCGGCGGGTCTGCCGCCGCGGCCCTCGGGCACCACCCGGCGCAGCCTGCTCAGCCGCGGAGTACGTCCTGTCATTCTCCTGTCATTCCCGTCCCATGTCCCGGTGGACGACCACCGTCTCCACGCCCTCGGCGGCGAGCCGGGCGGCGAGCTTCTCCGACATGGCCACGGACCGGTGCTTGCCGCCGGTGCAGCCGACGGCGACGGTCACATAGCGCTTGCCCTCCCGACGGTAGCCCGCGGCGATCAGCTGCAGCAGCTCGGCATAGCGGTCGAGGAACTCCTTGGCCCCCGGCTGGTTGAGGACGTAACTCGAGACCTCCTCGTTGAGGCCGGTGAAGGGGCGCAGCTCCGGGACCCAGTGCGGGTTGGGCAGGAAGCGCATGTCGACGACGAGGTCGGCGTCGACGGGGAGGCCGTACTTGAAGCCGAAGGACATCACCGTGGCCCGCAGCTCGGGCTCCTCCTCGCCGGCGAACTGGGCGTCCATCTTGGCGCGCAGTTCGTGCACGTTGAGGCTGGAGGTGTCGATCACCAGGTCGGCGTCGCCGCGCAGCTCGCGCAGCAGCTCGCGCTCGGCGGCGATGCCGTCGACGATGCGGCCGTCACCCTGGAGGGGGTGCGGGCGGCGCACCGACTCGAAGCGGCGCACCAGGGCGTCGTCGGAGGACTCCAGGAAGACGATCCGGCGGGTGACGCCGCGGGCGTCGAGGTCCGCGAGCGATTCGCGCAGGTTGTCGAAGAAGCGCCGGCCGCGGACGTCGACGACCACCGCGATGCGGGCCACGTTGCCCTGGGAGCGGGCGCCCAGCTCCACCATCGTGGGGATCAGCGCGGGCGGGAGGTTGTCGACGACGAACCAGCCCAGGTCCTCCAGACACTTGGCGGCCGTCGAGCGGCCGGCCCCGGACATGCCGGAGATGATCACCAGCTCGGGGATGGCCGCCTCGTGCGCCCCGGCTGTTTCCTTGCCCGTACTCACCTGTGCTCCGTCGTTGCGGGTCTGTTCTCGTTCCGCTGTGCGCCGCGTCTGTTCCTGTTCGGCCGCGGGCTGTGCCTGTTCTCGTTCCGCTGCGGTCCGTGCCTCGTGCTCGGTCATCTCTCCTGCCCCCGTCGTTCGTCCGGGGTGCCCGCGGACACGGGCTCCCCCGGGGCATCCGCCGTCGTCTCGGGTGCCCCGTCGTCGTCATCCATGATCTCTCCGGTCGCCGTGTTCACGGCGGGCGCGGCCGGGGTGGCCCCGGCCAGCGCCACGGCGACGGTCTCGGCCGTCTTGCGGCCTATGCCGGGCACCTCGCAGATCTGGTCGATCGTCGCGGCCCTCAGCCTCTTCACCGAACCGAAGTGCTTGATCAGCGCCTGCTTGCGGGTCTCCCCCAGGCCGGGCACGTCGTCCAGCGGGCCGGCGCGGAAGCGTTTGGCGCGCTTGGCGCGCTGGTAGGTGATCGCGAAGCGGTGGGCCTCGTCGCGCACCCGCTGCAGCAGGTAGAGGCCCTCGCTGGTGCGGGGCAGGACGACCGGGTCGTCCTCGCGGGGCAGCCAGACCTCCTCCAGGCGCTTGGCGAGACCGCACACGGCGATGTCGTCGATGCCCAGGTCGTCGAGAGCCCGCTGGGCGGCCGCGACCTGTGGCTGTCCGCCGTCGACGACGACGAGCTGCGGCGGGTACGCGAAGCGCCTGGGCCGGCCGTCGTCGTCCTTGAGCGCCGGACCCTGGGTGAGCGCCTCGCCGTCGTCCGGGGCCGTGCCGCCCTCCGTGCCGGCTTCGCCGTCGGTGCGCTGCTCGCCGTCGGTGAGTCCCTCGCCGTCCGCCCACTCGCCGGTCTTCTCCTTCTCGGCGAGGTAGCGGCGGAAGCGGCGGGTGATGACCTCGTGCATGGAACGGACGTCGTCCTGTCCCTCGAAGCTCTTGATCTGGAACCGCCGGTATTCGCTCTTGCGGGCCAGTGCGTCCTCGAAGACGACCATGGAGGCCACCACGTCGTCGCCCTGGAGGTGCGAGATGTCGTAGCACTCGATGCGCAGCGGGGCGCTGTCGAGGTCGAGGGCCTCGGCGATCTCCTCCAGCGCGCGCGAGCGTGTGGTCAGGTCGGAGGCGCGCTTGGTCTTGTGCAGGACGAGGGCCTGCTGGGCGTTGCGCTGGACGGTCTCCATCAGCGCCTTCTTGTCGCCGCGCTGCGGGATGCGCAGCGACACACCCGACCCGCGGCGCTCGGTCAGCCACTGCTGGACGGGCTCGACCGGGTCGGGCAGGGCGGGGACCAGGACCTCCTTGGGCACGGCGTCCCCGCTCTCCTCGCCGTACAGCTGCTGGAGGGCGTGCTCGACGAGGGCGCCGGTGGTGATCTCCTCCACCTTGTCGGTGACCCAGCCGCGCTGGCCGCGCACGCGTCCGCCGCGCACGTGGAAGATCTGGACGGCGGCCTCCAGCTCGTCCTCGGCGACCGCGATCAGATCGGCGTCGGTGGCGTCGGCGAGCACGACCGCGCTCTTCTCCATCGCCTTCTTCAGGGCCCCGATGTCGTCGCGCAGGCGCGCCGCCCGCTCGTACTCCATCTCCTCCGCGGCGTCGGCCATCTGCCGCTCCAGGCGGCGCAGGTAGGTGCCGGTGCGGCCGGCCATGAAGTCGCAGAACTCGTCCGCCAGGTCCCAGTGGTCGTCGGGCGTGATGCGGCCGACGCAGGGGGCGGAGCACTTGCCGATGTAGCCGAGCAGACAGGGGCGGCCGGTACGGGCGGCGTTCTTGAAGACGCCCGTGGAGCAGGTGCGCACCGGGAAGACGCGCAGCAGGAGGTCGACCGTGTCGCGGATCGCCCAGGCGTGGCCGTAGGGCCCGAAGTAGCGCACGCCCTTCTTCTTGTGGCCGCGCATCACCTGGACGCGCGGGAACTCCTCGTTCATCGTCACCGCGAGGTAGGGGTAGCTCTTGTCGTCGCGGTACTTGACGTTGAACCGGGGGTCGTACTCCTTGATCCAGGAGTACTCCAGCTGCAGTGCCTCGACCTCCGTGGACACGACCGTCCACTCCACGGACGCGGCCGTGGTGACCATGGTGCGGGTGCGGGGGTGCAGGTGCGCCAGGTCCTGGAAGTAGTTCGCCAGGCGCTGGCGCAGGCTCTTCGCCTTTCCGACGTAGATCACCCGGCGGTGCTCGTCACGGAACCTGTACACCCCCGGGGAGTCCGGGATCTCTCCCGGCCTGGGGCGGTAGCTGGAGGGGTCGGCCATGACTCACACCCTACTGGCGCGGACCGACACTTCGGCGGGGCTGTGGACGACGGGCCGGACCCCCTGTGGACAGCCGCCGGGGAGGACCGCGGGCAGCCGGGGGAAGGGCCGGGGAAGACGGTGCGGGACCGGACGGTCACGGCGGGTGGCCCCCGGGAGGGCGGGCCGGTGCGTTCTCGGCCAGGAGCGCGTGACGGTCGGGCGTCAGGTGTTGTCGGGACTTGGGCAACACGCTTCAATGCGGGGGGACTCGGGGCCTGAAGCGCGGCGTACGGATGTGAAGAGCTCTGCACCGCGACCGGGGGCGGCCCCGGCCGATCCGTGTCGACGGTCTGACCAGCCGTCGTGAACTTCACAGAAGGGCCCCTGCATGCCGCACGCCACACAGCACGCGGACGTCGCCACCGCTCAGCTCGACTCGGCCCTGCGCTGTGGCCCCTTCCACGTCGCGCTGCGTGCGGCGATCGCCGCCCGCGGACTGCCGCTGCAGCGCGTGCAGCACCATCTGTCGCGCCTCGGGGTGAAGGTGGGCGTCACGAGTCTGAGCTACTGGCAGCAGGGTGCCCGGCGTCCGCAGCGTCCGGAGTCCCTGCGGGCCGTGCGGGCCCTGGAGGAGATACTCCAGCTGCCCGAGGAGTCGCTGATACGCCTGCTCGCCGACTCGGAGGCCGCGGACCGGCGGCCCGCCGGCCGCTCCTACCGCGCCCATCTGGCTGCCTCGGGCGTCCTGGACGGGCTGCTGACGGAACTGGGACACCCGTCTCCGGACGGCGGGGTGCACACCCTCGGGCACCACGAACGGATCCGTGTCGGGTCGGGCCGTGAGCTGGCGGAGCGCGAGTCGCACCTCATCGTCCGCGCCCACCGGGACGGCGTCGACCGCTTCCTCGCCGTCCACTACGGCGATCCGGGGTGCGTCCCCGCGCGGATGACCGTCCACGCCCTGGAGAACTGCCGCACGGGGCGGGTGCGCGTCCACCACGAGACCGGTCTGCTCGTCACCGAGCTGCTCTTCGACACGCGGCTGGGGGTCGGCGACACCCATCTCTTCCGCTACGGCGTCGAGGACGGCACGGCCGGTGTGTCGCGCGAGTACGTCCGCGGGTTCGGTACGGCGGGCGGGCAGTACGCGCTCCAGGTGCGGTTCGACGCCGCGGCCCTGCCGGTGCGCTGCCACCGGTTCACGCAGCACTCCCCGGCGGCACCGCGCGGCGGCCGGCAGGAGCTGGCGCTCAGCGGGCGGCACCACTCGGTGCACCTGGTGGAGCCGCGGGTCAGGTCGGGCATGCTGGGGATCGGCTGGGACTGGGAGTAGGACGCCGGCCCCGCCGGTCAGGTCCCCGGGCTCGCGACGATCCGGCCCTGCTTCACCTCGACCGGCAGCTCGATGAGCGGCACGGTCGCGGGGGCGTGCAGCACCTCGCCGGTACGGGCGTCGAACTCGCTGCCGTGGCAGCCGCAGACGAGCTTGGTCCCCTCCAGTTTCTTGATGGGGCAGCCCGCGTGCGTGCACACCGTGCTGAACGCCTTCAGGGAGCCGTCCCCGGCCCGGCTGACCACCACGTTCCCGTCCGGGAAGAGCTTGGTCGCGCCCTTGGCGACCTCGCCGTCCGCGCCGAGGTCCACGGGTGCGGTCGGCCTGGCCGGGGCGGCGCCGTCGTCGCCCGGGGAGCAGGCGGCCAGACCGAGTCCGGCGACGGGCGTGGCGGCCGCCGAACGCAGGACGGTACGGCGACTCGGGGCGGGGCGGCCGGGCATGGGGGTCTCCACTGGTCGGGGCGGGGCGGGGTGCGCCGCACGGCGACGATATCGGGCCGGCCGGGCGGTTCCGCAGGCCGGGTGGCGTGCCGGGCGGCCCGCGGCGGACGTCGTGAACCGGCGTGCGTAAACGCTTGCGCAAGCGTTTACGCGCCCATGGCGCATGGGGTACGGTCCGGCCAACGCGACCGTGGGCGAAGGGGGTGTGGCGGTGCCGACCATGGCCGATGTCGCGCGGAGCGCCGGGGTCTCCGTGGCGACCGTCTCGCACGTGCTCAACGACACCCGCCCGGTGCTGCCGCACACCCGCCGGGCGGTGCTCGACGCCGTCGAGGAGCTGGGCTACACCCCGAACACCCTCGCCCGTTCCCTGGTGACCTCCCGCACCCGCTCCATCGGGCTCGCGGTGTCCGCGATCAGCAACCCGTACTTCACGGAGATTCTCCAGGGCGTCGAGGCCGGCGCCCTGGAACACGGTTACGGCCTGCTCATCGCCGATCCGCACGACGACCCCGGGCACGAGCGCAAGGTCGTCCAGCTGCTGCACGAGCGGCGCGTGGACGGCATGATCGTCGCGCCCTCCGCCGACCCCCGGGACCTCGTCGCCTACCTCACGCGCCACCGGGTGCCGGCCGTGTTCCTCGACCGGGTCGTCGACGTGCCGGACGCCGAGGGCGCCCCGCGCTTCGACCAGGTCTGCGCCGAGGGCGCCGAGCCGACGACCGCACTGGTGTACCACCTGGCCGGGCTGGGCCACCGGCGGATCGGCCTGGTCGCGGGCCGGCCGGGCCTCAGCACGACCCGCGAGCGGATCACCGGGTACCGGCACGGCCTCGCCGCCGCCGGGCTCCCTCACGACGAGCGGCTACTGGTCCACGGCGACTCCGAGGCGGCGGGCGGTGAACGGGCCACGGCGCGACTGCTGTCCCTGGCGGTGCCGCCCACCGCCCTGGTCACCGCCAACAACGCGATGACCATCGGCGCCCTGCGCGCCGTCCGTGAGCGGGGTCTGTCCGTGCCCGGAGACCTCGCGCTGTGCTGTTTCGACGACTTCGCCTGGGCGGACCTCTTCTCGCCCCGGCTCACCGCCGTCGCCCAGCCCAGCAGGGACATCGGCGCGCGGGCCGTACGGCTGCTGCTCGACCGCCTCGCCGAGCCGGACCGGCCCGCGCGGACCGTACGGCTGCCCTGCTCCTTCGTCCACCGCACCTCCTGCGGCTGCGCCGCGCAGCCCGGGCGGTTCTCCGGCCGTCCGGAAGAGCCCATGCCAAGGCCCACGAAAGGACCCTCCCGTGATCGTCGTCGCCGGTGAGGCACTGATCGACCTGGTACCGCAGGGCACGGGTGCCCTCGCCGCGCTGCGGCCCGCGCTCGGCGGCGGTCCGTACAACACCGCCGTCGCCCTGGGCCGCCTGGGATCGGCCGCCGCGTTCTGCTCCCGGGTGTCGTACGACGCCTTCGGCGAGGCGCTCCTCGACCGGCTGCGCGAGACCGGCGTGGACGTCTCGCCGGTGCAGCGCGGGACCGAGCCGACGACCCTCGCCGTGGCCTCACTCGACGTGGACGGCTCGGCGGCGTACACCTTCTACGTGGACGGGACGGCCGACCGGCTGTTCTCGCTGCCCGCGGGTTTGCCGCCCGGCACGCGGGCCGTCTCCTTCGGGACCTGTTCGCTGGTGCTGGAGCCGGGCGCGAGCGCGTACGGGGAGCTGTTGCGCGAGACGGCCGCGCGGGGCGTGTTCACGGCCCTGGACCCGAACATCCGGGCCGGGCTGATTCCGGACCCGGACGCCTACCGGGCCAGGTTCAAGAGCTGGCTGCCGTCGGTGTCGCTGCTGAAGCTGTCCGCCGAGGACGCCGAGTGGCTCGGCGGCACGCCCCGGGAGTGGCTCGCGGCGGGCCCGGCCGCGGTCGTGGTCACCCGGGGCGGCGACGGGCTGACGGCGTTCACCCGTGACGGGGGCGAGTACACGGTGCCGGGCGAGCGCGTCGAGGTGGTGGACACCATCGGCGCGGGCGACACGGTGAACGCGGCACTGCTGCACGGCCTCGCGGAACGGGATGCCCTGGGCGACGCGGCCGTGGCCGCCCTGGGTGCGGACGGCTGGGCCGGGCTGCTGGGCTTCGCCGCCCGCGCGGCGGCGGTCACCTGTTCCCGCGCGGGCGCGGAACCGCCGTACGCCCATGAAGTCACCGTCTGACGCCACTGTTCGACGACGCGGTCGTCGGACGCGGTACGGCACCGGCAGCGCCACCGGCTGCTGAGCGCCGGGCCGCATGCGAACGGCGGCGGGGCCCCGCGGATGATCCCGTGGGGCCCGGCCGCCGGCCGGACTCAGGCCTTGCTCGTCCGCGTGGTCTTCTTCGCGGCGGGCGTGGCGGCCTTCTTGGCAGACTTGGCCGTCTTGGTGGCGGTCGCCTTCTTGGCGGCCGTGGCGGTGACCGCCTTGGTGGCGGTCTTCTTGGCGGCGGCCTTGGTCGCGACCGTCTTCGCCGCCTTGCGCGGCCTGGTCACCGAGGGCGCGTCACTGACCCGGTCGGCGCCCAGGACGTCCCGCAGGAACTTGCCGGTGTGGCTGGCGGGAACGCCCGCGACCTGCTCGGGCGTGCCCTCGGCGACCACCAGGCCACCGCCGGCGCCGCCCTCGGGTCCCATGTCGACGACCCAGTCGGCGGTCTTGATCACGTCGAGGTTGTGCTCGATGACGATGACCGTGTTGCCCTTGTCGACGAGGCCGCCGAGGACCGTCAGCAGCTTGCTGATGTCCTCGAAGTGCAGACCGGTGGTCGGCTCGTCCAGGACGTAGACCGTGCGGCCGGTGGAGCGGCGCTGCAGCTCGCTGGCGAGCTTGACGCGCTGGGCCTCACCGCCGGACAGGGTGGTCGCGGACTGGCCGAGCCGGACGTAGCCGAGGCCGACGTCCTTGAGGGTCTTCATGTGCCGGGAGATGGCGGGGACCGCCTCGAAGAAGTCGGTCGCCTCCTCGATCGGCATGTTCAGCACGTCGGCGATGGACTTGCCCTTGTAGTGGACCTCCAGGGTCTCCCGGTTGTACCGGGCGCCGTGGCAGACCTCGCACGGGACGTAGACGTCCGGGAGGAAGTTCATCTCGATCTTGATCGTGCCGTCGCCCGCGCAGTTCTCGCAGCGGCCGCCCTTGACGTTGAAGGAGAACCGGCCGGGCAGGTAGCCGCGGACCTTCGCCTCCGTCGTCTCGGCGAACAGCTTGCGGATGTGGTCGAAGACTCCGGTGTACGTCGCCGGGTTCGACCGCGGGGTGCGGCCGATGGGCGACTGGTCGACGTGGACGACCTTGTCGACGAGGTCGTCGCCGTCCACGCGCGTGTGCCTGCCCGGGACGTTGCGCGCGCCGTTCAGCTCGCGGGCCAGGTGGGTGTAGAGGATGTCGTTGACCAGGGTCGACTTGCCGGATCCCGAGACGCCGGTGACGGCGGTGAAGACGCCCAGCGGGAAGGACACGTCGATGTCCTGGAGGTTGTTCTCCCGGGCGCCGTGCACCGTGAGCTTGCGGGAGGGGTCCTGCGGGCGCCGGATGTCGGGCAGCGGGATGGCCTTGCGCCCGGACAGGTACAGCCCGGTCTGCGACTCGGCGTTGTCGAGCAGCTCCTTGAGGTTGCCGCTGTGCACCACCTTGCCGCCGTGCTCACCGGCGCCGGGGCCGATGTCGACGATCCAGTCGGCGACCTTGATGGTGTCCTCGTCGTGCTCGACGACGATGAGGGTGTTGCCCATGTCGCGCAGCCGGACCAGGGTCTCGATCAGCCGGTGGTTGTCGCGCTGGTGCAGGCCGATGGACGGCTCGTCGAGGACGTAGAGCACGCCGACGAGTCCCGAACCGATCTGGGTGGCCAGCCGGATGCGCTGGGCCTCGCCGCCGGAGAGGGTGCCCGCCGCCCGGTTGAGCGAGAGGTAGTCGAGGCCGACGTCGACCAGGAAGCGCAGCCGTTCGTTGACCTCCTTCAGGACTCGCTCGGCGATCTTCTTGTCGCGGGCGTTGAGCGTCAGCTCGCCCAGGAAGTCCGCGCAGTCGCTGATGGACATGGCCGAGACCTCGGCGATCGACCTGCCCATGACGGTGACCGCGAGGACGAGCGGCTTGAGGCGGGTGCCCTCACAGGTGGGACAGGGCACCTCGCGCATGTAGCCCTCGAAGCGCTCGCGGCTGGAGTCGCTCTCGGCCTCGCTGTGCCGGCGCTTGACGAAGGGGATGGCGCCCTCGAAGGCCGTGGTGTACCGGCGCTCGCGCCCGTACCGGTTGCGGTAGCGGACCTCGACCTGGGTCTTGTGGCCGTTCAGCAGGGCCTTGCGGGCGCGCAGCGGCAGGCCCGCGAAGGGGATGTCCGTGCGGAAGCCGAGCGCGTCCGCGAGGGCGCCGATCAGGCGGCCGAAGTAGTCCTTGGTGTGCCCGTGCGACCAGGGGTGGATGGCGCCCTCGTCGAGGGACTTGTCCTCGTCGGGGACGATCAGCTCCGGGTCGACCTCCATGCGCGTGCCGATGCCGGAGCAGTCGGGGCAGGCGCCGAAGGGCGAGTTGAAGGAGAAGGAGCGGGGCTCCAGCTCCTCGAAGGACAGGTCGTCGTACGGGCAGTACAGGTGCTCCGAGTACATGCGCTCGCGCTCGGGGTCGTCCTCGGGGAGGTCGACGAAGTCGAGCACGACCATGCCGCCGGACAGGCCGAGGGCGGTCTCCACGGAGTCGGTCAGGCGCCGCTTGGCGGAGTCCTTGACGGTGAGGCGGTCGACGACCACCTCGATGGTGTGCTTCTCCTGCTTCTTGAGCGTGGGCGGGTTGGACAGCTGGACGGTCTCGCCGTCCACCCGCGCGCGGGAGTAGCCCTTGGTCTGCAGGTCCGAGAAGAGGTCGACGAACTCGCCCTTGCGCTCGCGCACCAGCGGCGACAGCACCTGGAAGCGGCTGCCCTCCGGCAGCTCAAGGACCTTGTCGACGATGGCCTGCGGCGACTGGCGCGAGATGGGCCGGCCGCACTCGGGACAGTGCGGCTTGCCGATGCGGGCGAAGAGCAGGCGCAGGTAGTCGTAGACCTCGGTGATGGTGCCGACCGTGGAGCGCGGGTTGCGCGAGGTCGACTTCTGGTCGATGGAGACCGCCGGGGAGAGGCCCTCGATGAAGTCGACGTCCGGCTTGTCCATCTGCCCGAGGAACTGCCGGGCGTAGGAGGAGAGCGACTCCACGTAGCGCCGCTGGCCCTCGGCGAAGATGGTGTCGAAGGCCAGGGAGGACTTGCCCGACCCGGACAGGCCCGTGAAGACGATGAGCGAGTCGCGAGGCAGGTCGAGCGAGACGTTCTTCAGGTTGTGCTCGCGCGCGCCACGGACGATGAGACGGTCGGCCACGCCGGTCCGCACCTTTCTTGAGAGAAGTGACAGGGGCGGGGCCCCCGTCTTTCTCAGACTAGGGGGAGCCACTGACAACGCCGGTCGGATTCACCGGTTGTCAACAAACCCCGACTTCCCAGCATGCCCGACGCCGCAATCGACCTTATAGCACGTGCATTCGAATTGCGGGGGTCGTCCACAGCCTTCACCCGAAGGTGTGGCGCGGTCTAGGGTCAGCAGCATGATTGATCACGCTCATGACCTGGCGTCTGTACGTGACGCGACCGAGCGGCTGCTCACCGCGGTCGGGAAACTGGACAACGCGTCCGTGACGGAGTCGTCACGGCTTCCCGGCTGGAGTCGCGGCCATGTCCTCGCCCACCTCGCCCGAAACGCCGACGCCCTGGTGAACGTCCTCGAAGGACGCCCCATGTACGTCTCCGGCGAGGCCCGCGACGCCGACATCGAGCGGGACGCCCCGCGCGCCCTCGACGCCCAGCTCACGGACGTGCGCGAGAGCGCGGCCCGCTTCCAGGAGACGGGAGCGGCGCCCGCGGACTGGTCGCGCACCGTGGAGCTGCGCAACGGGGTCACCGACTCGGCCTCGCGCGTGCCGTTCCGGCGGTGGGTCGAGGTGGAGCTGCACCACGTGGATCTGGGCATCGGGTACGAGCTGGAGGATCTCCCCGTCGAGTTCACCGAGCGGGAGACGGACTTCCTCGCCGCCCGGTTCGCCGGACACCCGGACGTGCCGCCCACCCGGCTCACGGACGGCCCGCGCGTGTGGCGCACGGGAGGGGAGGCGGGCACCCCCGAGGTGACCGTCACCGGTCCCCCGGCCGACCTGCTCGGCTGGCTCGCCGGCCGCCGCGAGGGTTCCGCGCTCGCGGTCGAGGGCGGCCCGCTGCCGGCGCTGCCTCCCCTGTAGGTCGTGGAGCGCGCCCGGGAGGCGGCCTGTGGGGCGCCTGCCGGGGCTAGGCTGGCCGTCATGACGTACAGCGGAGAGGTGACGGTCGGCGGACCCGCCGACGTGCACGAGCTCAAGGACCTGATGATCACCAAGGTCGCGGTCGGCCCGATGGACAACAACGCCTATCTGCTGCGCTGCCGGGCCACCGACGAGCAACTGCTGATCGACGCCGCCAACGACGCGCACACCCTGCTCGGCACGATCGGCGAGGACGGCATCGCTTCCGTCGTCACCACCCACCGCCACGGCGACCACTGGCAGGCGCTCGCCGAGGTCGTCGCGGCCACCGGTGCGCGCACCCACGCCGGCCTGCACGACGCCGAGGGCATCGCGGTGCCCACCGACGTCCTGGTGGACGACGGCGACACGATCCGGGTGGGGCAGGTGGAGCTCACCGCCCGCCACCTCGTCGGGCACACGCCGGGTTCCATCGCCCTGGTCTACGACGACCCGCACGGGCATCCGCACTTGTTCACCGGGGACTGCCTCTTCCCGGGCGGCGTGGGGAACACCTTCAAGGACCCGAAGGCCTTCGCGAGCCTGATCCACGACGTGGAGACCAAGATCTTCGACGCACTCCCGGACGAGACCTGGGTCTACCCCGGGCACGGCGACGACACGACGCTCGGCACGGAGCGGCCGCACCTGCCGCAGTGGCGGGAGCGCGGCTGGTGACGGACGGGCGCTCGCCGGCCCGGAGCGGGCGCACGCAGCGGGCGCCCACTCCCCCGTGCCTCGGTGCGCGCCCCGTGTGAAGCGTTCGCACACACCCGCGGGCCGCGCGCGCTCCCGCCGCACCGGTGCGGCGCGGTCGACTGGTGGCAGCCCCGCGCAGGACCGACGGCTCCTGGGCGGCACGGGCCGCCGGCCTCCCGATCCCCGCCCTCGGCCGGCGGCCCCGGCGCCTCAGGTACTGGCCGAGCCCGCCCCGGCCAGGGCCGCGATCCGCTCCACGCCGAACACGTACCCCTGCACGCCGCATCCCGCGACGACTCCGTCGGCGCGCTGCGAGACGTAGGAGTGGTGACGGAACGGCTCGCGCTGGTGGATGTTGGAGATGTGGACCTCGATCACCGGCAGCCCGTCGCAGGTGTTGAGGGCGTCCAGGACGGCGACGGACGTGTGCGAGTACGCGGCGGGGTTGATCACGATCCCGCAGTGGTTCAGCCGGGCCTCGTGGATCCAGTCGACCAGTTCCCCCTCGTGGTTGGACTGCCGGAAGTCCACCGTGCCGCCGTGCGCGGCCGCCGCCTTGACGCACAGTGCCTCGACGTCGGCGAGGGTGTCGGAGCCGTAGATCTCCGGCTGACGCCGGCCGAGCAGGTTCAGGTTGGGGCCGTTGAGGATCATGATCGGGGCTTGGGCCAGGGTGCGGGGCACGGTTCCTCCGGTCCGTCAGTGGTGCGGCGGCCCTTGCTCGGCCGCTGCTCGGTCCCCGGTTTATCACGGTGCACCGCCGTCCCCGCGGGCCCTACGCTCCGCGCATGACGGAGATCGGGTACCCGCCCGAGCCCTCGCCCGGCGACCGCGTCGCGGTGGTGTCCCCCGCGTCCGGGCTGCCGGGATTCCTCCCGCTCCCCTACGAGTTGGGCCTGGAGCGGCTGCGCACGGTGTACGGGCTCGAACCGGTCGAGTACCCGGCCACCCGGAAGACGGGCTCGACGCCCGCCGAGCGTGCCGCCGACCTTCACGCGGCCTTCGCCGACCCCGGCATCAGGGCGGTGTTCGCCTCGATCGGCGGCGACGACCAGATCACCGTGCTCCCGCTGCTGGACCGGGAGCTGATCCGGGCCGGCCCGAAGCCGTTCTTCGGCGTGAGCGACAACACCAACCTGCTCGCCTACCTGCGCAACACGGGGATCGTCGGCTACCACGGCGGGAGCGTGATGGTGGAGCTGGGGCGCCCCGGCGCCATGCACCCGCAGACCGCCGACTCCCTGCGCGCGGCGCTGTTCACCTCCGGCCGGTACGAGTTTCGGCCCGCCGAGCGCCGGAACGACGTCGACCGCGACTGTGCCGACCCCGCGACCTTCGAGCCCGAGCCCGCGATGCGGCCCGCAGCGGGCTGGTAACCGTGACGGCGACGGCGAGGACCAGGGAGCCGAAGGGCTCGCCGACCCGGTGGGCGACCACCTCGGCGTGGTGCACGGCGGCCAGGACGGACACCACCAGGACGATCGTGAGCGGCGCGACGACCATGCCGGGCAGCGAGCGGCCCCAAGTGAGGACGAGCAGCACGGCCGCGGTCACGGGCGTGGCGGTCGTCCACCGTGCGAGGAGCGACCTGGGGCCGGTGACCATGCGGTGATCGTCGCAGAGGGGGGCGGGGCCCGCACGCCGGGTCTCCGGGCCTCCCGCCACGGTGCACGCCGCGGTTGCCGGGCACGCGGGGAGCGGCGAACGGCACATCCGCCGTCCGCCGCTCCCGGCCCGGTGCGTCAGGCCTCGACGCTGTCCTTCGGGGCGTCGCCGCTCTCGGCGGCCGCCGCTTGCGCAGCCTCCTGCTTCTTGGAGGCGCGCAGGCTGGTGATCGTGGTGACGATCAGGACGGAGCAGATCACGCCGAGCGAGACCGGAATGCTGATCTCGGGCACGTGCACGCCGGACTCGTGCAGGGCGTGCAGCACCAGCTTGACGCCGATGAAGCCCAGGATCACCGACAGGCCGTAGGAGAGGTGGACCAGCTTCTTCAGCAGACCGCCGATGAGGAAGTACAGCTGCCTGAGACCCATCAGGGCGAACGCGTTGGCCGTGAACACGATGTACGGGTCCTGCGTCAGACCGAAGATCGCCGGGATGGAGTCGAGCGCGAAGAGCACGTCGGTGGTGCCGATCGCGAGCATCACGACCAGCATCGGGGTCATGATCCGCTTGCCGTTCTCCTCGATCCACAGCTTGGTGCCGTGGTACCGGTCGGCGACGCCGAAGCGGCGCTCGGCGGCCTTGAGGAGCTTGTTCTCCTCGAACTCCTCGTCCTCCTCGTCGGTCCGGGCCTCCTGGATGAGCTTCCAGGCGGTGTAGATGAGGAAGGCACCGAAGATGTAGAAGACCCAGGCGAAACTGGCGAGGATCGCGGCACCCGCGGCGATGAAGACGGCCCTGAGGACCAGGGCTATGAGGACACCGATGAGCAGGACCCGCTGCTGGTACTGCGAGGGCACCGCGAACTTCGCCATGATCAGGACGAAGACGAAGAGGTTGTCCACGCTCAGCGACTTCTCGGTGATGAAGCCCGCGAAGAACTCGCCGGCGGGTTCACCGCCGCCGAAGAGGAGCAGGCCGAGCCCGAAGAGGCCCGCCAGGGCGATCCAGACGCCGGTCCAGATGCCGGCTTCCTTGATCGATACGTCGTGCGGCTTGCGGCCGATGAAGAAATCGACCGCGATGAGGGCGGCGAGGCCCACGATGGTCAGGACCCACAGGGTCACGGAAACTTCCACTACGCCTCCGGCAGTACGTCACACGGCAGATGTCAGCGTCGTCGCTGCCGGAGGTCTCTTCCACCCCGGTCCGGGACGCGTGAGGCGCACGGACCACGGGCCGACGCCCCGGGATCTGGCCTGATCCGTATTGACGGGTACGCCGCAGCAGACAGGGAGTACTCCCCTCCGTACGGAAGACAGTACCCCAATCCCCAAGAGAAGGTAAAGAGATTTGCAAGTAGAGCTCAAAAGGCCAGCTCGGAGGCGGTCACCGGCCCCATGAACGGCGGGCGGCGGCGACCTGAGCGAGCACCTGCCGCAGCACCTCGCTGCCAGCCGGCACGAGCGGCGGCTCGTAGGTCCAGGCATGCCCGACCCACGGGTCGGCGAGGTGGTCCTCGGCCACCGGTGTCAGCCGCAGCAGTGAGCGCCACAGCGGGTCGAGCAGGGGTCCGAACCCGGCGGACTCCTCGCGGTCGGCGACCATCATCAGGTGGACGCCGACGGCCGGCCCCTCGTCGGCGAGATAGCGCAGCTGGTTGACGGCCCGGTCGTCGAAGCCGTGCGGGAAGTCGTTGACGATCAGCAGCTGGTGCGACGTGTCGAGGCCGGGCGGGAGCGCGTCGGGAGCGCCCCCGCGCAACGCCATCTGCACCAGGTCGACGCGCTGGGTGAGACGGGCCAGTACCTCCGCCGCCCCCGCGGCGCCCTGGGCGGGCGGCGCGGCGAGCACCCCGCTCTGCACCAGCGGCGCCAGTGCCTGGGCGCCGGATCCGGCCGGGTCGATGACGTGCACGGTGAACTCGCCCGCCGGATAGACGGCGAGCAGCCGGGCGGCGTGGACGACGGCCGTCTCCAGGCCGAGCCGCCGCATCTCGTGGGAGTCGGCGAACGAGCCGTCGAGCGAGGCGGAGCGTCCGCTGTCGACCCACAGGCCGCGCTCGAGCGGCAGCCGGATCAGCATGGGGATGCGTACGCGGTCGGCCTCGGGCAGGTGGAGATCGCCCAGCCGCAGGGCCATCGGGATCTCCATGGGGACGCGGTAGGCGTGCCACACGGGGTTGTCCCAGCGCGCGAAGGCCGCCGGCAGCGCGGGCTCGACGACCTCGGCCTCCGCGACGAGCTGGGCGACGTCCCGGTCCAGGACCTCCCTGGCCTGGGACACCAGCAGGCCGTGCCGGGCACGCGCCGCTTCCCTGGCGGCGTCGCCCTGTCCGCCGATCCGGTTGCGCGGGTCGGACAGGACCTGGTCTAGCTCCTTCTCCATGCGGGAGTCGGCGAAATCGACGGCACTGCGGTAGGCGGCCGTGGTGCGGGCCAGGTCCTCGAACATGCCCCACACCTGGTTGTAGAGCCGCTCCTCCATGGACCAGCCGGTGGCGTCACCGGCGACGGGCCGGGCGGGCCGGCCCGGTTCGGACGGGGGTGCGGCCGGCGGGGGCGGGGGCGGCGCCGAGGTCTGCCGACGCGGGTGGCTGTAGTCGATGGGGCCGCCCGTGCCGGGCGCGGGCGGCTGGCCGGCGGGGGCGGGCTCCCCCGGGCCGCCCGGGTACGGCTGCCGCGCTCCGTGCTGTCCGGGGCCCTGCGGGCCGGGACCGGGAGTGCCCTGGGGGTCGTACGGCGACGCCGGCGGTACGGAATCGCCGGTACCGGTCCCCGGCGCGGTGCCCTGGTCCGGACGGTGCGCCGGGGCGGCGGCCGGAGGTGCCGGGACCGAACGGGCCAGCCCGCTCGCCACCGCCTCGTCGATGCTCGCCGCCAGCCGGTGGGCCTGCGGCAGCTTCTGGTCGGCGAAGAGCTCGGCGAGGCCGCCCGCGTAACCCTGGCCGACGGCGCGCACCTTCCAGGCGCCCTGCCGCCGGTAGAGCTCCAGGGCGACGACGGCCGACTCGGCCTCCAGGCCGGTGATGGTGTAGCTGGCGACCTCGTCGCCGTCGAGGCCCGTGACGGCGACGAAGGGCGCGGCGACGGCGCCGAAGCGGGCCGGGCCCGTGCCGCCGGCGGGAAGGGCGAGCAGCACACTGACGCGGTGCACGGCGTCCGGTACGGCGTCCAGGTCCACCGCGAGGCGGTGGTCGGCGGCGGCCTGCCGGGAGACCTCCAGGCCGGGCAGGGTGGGCGCACCCGGGTGGGCGACCTGCTCGACGCCATGGATGATGCCGTTCTCGTCGCCGAGCGTGGCCCCGGCCACGACCGGCGTGCCGGCCGAGACCCGTATCTCGAGACGGACCCCGGGAAGCGGGTGGTTCTGTCCCCGCGTCAGCTCGGCCGTCATCGCCTGTCTCCCCCGTGTCGTTCGTGCGTCACCCGCGAGGCGCCATGCGGGTCTGGCCGGTCCCGCGAGCGGGACCGGCCGGCTGGTTTCGGACTGCTGCGGGCCGGACCGCCGCAGCCGGGCTTTCGCGGGCCGGCCGCTACAGCACCGGCAGGATCGCCGGCATGAGGTCCTGGAAGGTGCGGCCGTTGGCCGGGGTGCCGATGGCGGTCATCGCCCAGCCCTGGCCCGCGCGGTTCACCTTCGCCATGATCTGGGCCGTGAAGGCCCCGCCGCCGGCCAGGGTGTAGCGGGCCAGCTCCTGGCCGTTGGTCTCGTCGACCAGGCGGCAGAAGGCGTTCTGTACCTCCTGGAAGGTCTGGCCGGTGAAGGAGTTCACCGTGAAGACGATCTGGTCGATGTGGACCGGAACGCGCTGAAGGTCGACGAGGATCGCCTCGTCGTCGCCGCCCTGGCCGACACCGCCGACGAGGTTGTCCCCCGTGTGGCGCACCGAGCCGTCGTCGCTCACCAGGTGGCGGAAGAAGACGACGTCGACCGGCTGCTTGTCCGCGAAGAGGACCGCGGAGGCGTCCAGGTCGATCTCCCGGGTGCGCGAACCGAACAGGCCGCGCCGGGGAGCCGCCTGCCAGCCGAGGCCCATGCGCACCGACGTCAAGGTCCCGCCGTCGCTCTTCTGCAGACTGATGGCCTGACCCTTGGTCATGTTGACGGTCACGCGCTGATCCCCTCTCGAACTGTCCCCTGTTGCCGCGTTGCCCGCGGTTGACCAGAACACTACGCAGGGGCACCGACAGTGCCCCACCCCGGTCCGCGCTTTGTGTCGGTCTTGCAACACAGTGCGCTGCCCGGACGGGCCGTCAGGCCAGGCCCGCCTCCTTCATCTGGCGCAGTTCCTTCTTCATCTCGGAGACCTCGTCGCGCAGCCGGGCCGCGATCTCGAACTGGAGGTCGGCCGCGGCGGCGCGCATCCGGGTGGTGAGGTCCTCGATCTGCTCGGCCAGGTCCGCCGCCGGACGGTCGGTCACCGCCGTTTCCTTGGCCCGGCCCTTGGCGGCCTTGGTGCCGCCCGTCGTCTGGCCGCCCAGCGCGGGCACGGGTGCCTTGGCGCCCTTGCCCTCCTTCACCTGGCGGTAGCCCGAACCGAGGAGCTGCTCGGTGTCGACGTCCTCGCGGGCGATCTGGGCGACGATGTCGTTGATCTTCTTGCGGAGCGGCTGGGGATCGATGCCGTTGGCGTTGTTGAACGCGACCTGCTTCTCCCGGCGCCGGTTGGTCTCGTCGATGGCCTTCTCCATCGCCGGCGTGATCTTGTCCGCGTACATGTGGACCTGGCCCGAGACGTTGCGCGCCGCGCGGCCGATGGTCTGGATCAGGGAGGTGCCGGAGCGCAGGAAGCCCTCCTTGTCGGCGTCGAGGATCGCCACCAGGGACACCTCGGGCAGGTCGAGGCCCTCGCGCAGCAGGTTGATGCCGACCAGGACGTCGTACTCGCCGGCGCGCAGCTCGCGCAGCAGCTCGACGCGGCGCAGTGTGTCGACGTCGCTGTGGAGGTAGCGGACCTGGATGCCGAGTTCCACGAAGTAGTCGGTGAGGTCCTCGGCCATCTTCTTGGTGAGGGTGGTGACCAGGACGCGCTCGTCCTTCTCGGTGCGCGTGCGGATCTCGTGCACCAGGTCGTCGATCTGCCCCTCGGTGGGCTTGACGACGACCTCCGGGTCGACCAGGCCGGTGGGTCGGATGATCTGCTCGACGGCGCCGTCCGAACGGGAGAGCTCGTAGGCGCCGGGGGTCGCCGACAGGTACACGGTCTGCCCGATGCGCTCCTGGAACTCCTCCCACTTGAGCGGGCGGTTGTCGAGCGCGGAGGGCAGCCGGAAACCGTGGTCGACCAGGGTCCGCTTGCGGGAGGCATCGCCCTCGTACATGGCGCCGATCTGCGGGACGGTGACGTGCGACTCGTCGATGACGAGCAGGAAGTCGTCCGGGAAGTAGTCCAGGAGCGTGTTCGGCGGGGAGCCGGGCGAGCGGCCGTCGAAGTGCATCGAGTAGTTCTCCACGCCGGAGCAGGAGCCGATCTGGCGGAGCATCTCGATGTCGTACGTGGTGCGCATCCGCAGCCGCTGGGCCTCCAGGAGCTTGCCCTGCTTCTCCAGCTCGGTGAGGCGCTCGACCAGCTCCTTCTCGATGTCGTTGACCGCCCGCTCCAGGCGCTCGGGGCCGGCGACGTAGTGGGAGGCCGGGAAGACGTACAGCTGCTGGTCGTCGCTGATGATCTCGCCGGTGACCGGGTGGAGCGTGGACAGGGCCTCGATCTCGTCGCCGAACATCTCGATGCGGACGGCCAGCTCCTCGTAGACCGGGAAGATCTCGATGGTGTCGCCGCGCACCCGGAAGGTGCCGCGGGCGAAGGCCATGTCGTTGCGGGTGTACTGGATGTCCACGAAGCGGCGCAGCAGCTCGTCCCGGTCGTGCTCCTCGCCGACCCGCAGGGGGACCATGCGGTCCACGTACTCCTGCGGGGTGCCGAGACCGTAGATGCAGGAGACGGAGGCGACCACGACGACGTCACGGCGGGTGAGCAGCGAGTTGGTGGCGGAGTGGCGAAGGCGCTCCACCTCCTCGTTGATCGAGGAGTCCTTCTCGATGTAGGTGTCCGACTGGGGGACGTACGCCTCGGGCTGGTAGTAGTCGTAGTACGAGACGAAGTACTCGACGGCGTTGTTGGGCAGCAGCTCGCGGAACTCGTTCGCCAGCTGGGCGGCCAGGGTCTTGTTCGGGGCCATCACCAGGGTGGGGCGCTGGAGCTTCTCGATCATCCACGCGGTGGTGGCGGACTTGCCGGTGCCGGTGGCGCCGAGCAGGACGACGTCCTTCTCGCCAGCCTGGACGCGCCGGGCCAGCTCGGCGATGGCGGTCGGCTGGTCGCCGCTGGGCTGGTAGGGGCTGACGACCTCGAAGGGCGCCACCGTGCGTTCGATCTGGGAAACGGGCCGCATGGGTTCCACCGTACGACCCCGCACTGACAACGGGTCCCGGTCAGCGGTTCTGCGGGGTGCGGGAGCGCCGGTGCTCGAGGGGCCGGCGGGTGCGGCGGGCGGGGTGGTGCGCCGGGTGCCGGACCGTGCGCCGGGCCCCGGTGTGGGCGGGGATGCCCGGCTTGCGCTCGACGGGGGCCGCGGGTGGCCCGCCCATGACCATCAGCGGGTCGAAGAGGACGACGACGCCGGCGAGGAGGAGGAAGGCGAGGGGGCCGATCAGCATGGGGATCAGCAGTTCGGCGGGCGATCCGCCGACGGTGGGCTCGGCCGTGCCGGTGAGGTGGACCTCGAGGGCGGCCATTCCCGTGTAGTGCATGCCGGTGACGGCCAGCCCCATGATCAGGGCGGTGCCCACGCTCCACAGGAAGCCCCGGACCTGTCCGGCCGCCCACAGGGCGACGGTGGCGGCGGCCATGGCTATGACGACGGACGCCGCGACGGTGAACGTGTTGTACGTCAGCTGCCCGTCCAGGTGCATCCCGGCCATTCCCAGGTAGTGCATCGAGGCGATGCCCAGGCCGGTGACGGTGCCGCCGGTGAACAGGGCCGTCCCGCGCGCACCCCGGTAGCCGACGATGAAGATCCCCACGCCGACCATGACGACGGCGACGGCGAGGCTGGCGAAGGTCATCAGCCAGTCGTAGCGGATCGGGGTGTGTTCGATCGTGAACCCCATCATCGCGACGAAGTGCATGGTCCAGATGCCGGATCCGATCGCCGCCGAGCCGAGGGCGAGCCATCCGGGGCGCCAGGAGCGGGTGACCAGCATGGCCCTGGCGGTGCAGCGCAGGCCGAGGGCGCCGCCGAGGAAGGCCATGACGTAGGCCACCAGCGGTGTGACGAGTCCGTAGCTGAATCCGTCGACCGTGCTTTGCATGTGCGGCTGCCTTTCCGCCTTCTTACGCCCCGGAGGTGTCCCGGATTCTCCTGATGTGCGCCCCTCCCGGGACCGCGCGAACGATCAGGGTCGAGGCAGAGAGTATGGCTTCCACCGGAATGGTCGAACGATTCTCCGGCAAAGAATCACGGTCTCGCCCCAGTTGTGCCGCCTCCGTGAGCGTAGTTGAGCAACTCCATTCAGCCTGCGGCCACTCCGCACCCCTCTTTTGTTGACTCTCTGGTGTCACAGTGGTGCTGTCCGTGATCGTTCGAGGCGAGGAGTACGCATGCACGTACGGGCAGTAGCCGTCACGACCACCGCTCTTCTGGGGGTCGCCCTCACGGCTCCCCTCTCGCACGCCCGGGCCGACGAGGCTGCCGACGACGGGCCCGTGGTCGTCGCCCACCGCGGCGCCTCGGGGTACGCGCCCGAGAACACGCTGGCCGCCGTCGACCGGGCGGCGGAGCTGGGCATCCGCTGGGTGGAGAACGACGTCCAGCGCACCCGGGACGGCGAACTCGTCGTCGTCCACGACGAGAGCCTGGCGCGTACGACCGACGTGGAGGAGGTCTTCCCCGACCGGTCGCCCTGGAAGGTGAAGGACTTCACCGCCGCGGAGATCGCGCGGCTGGACGCGGGGAGCTGGTTCGGGGCCGAGTACGCGGGCGCGCGCGTGCCGACGCTGAAGCAGTACGTGGACCGCCTGGAGCACAACCACCAGAAGCTGCTGCTGGAGCTGAAGAGCCCCGGACTGTATCCGGGCATCGAACAGCAGACCCTCAAGGCCCTCGCCAACGAGGGCTGGCTCGACCGGCGGCACGTCACGGGACGGCTGGTCGTGCAGAGCTTCGACGCCGACAGCATCCGGACGGTCCACGATCTCAAGCCGGCCGTCAAGACCGGCTTCCTGGGCACTCCGGCCGTGTCTGAGCTGCCCGCGTACGCGGAGTTCGCCGACCAGATCAACCCGTCGTACAGCTCACTCTCCATGAGCTACGTGTCCGCGGTGCACGCCTTCACGGGCCCGCACGGCAGGCCGCTGGAGGTGCTCACCTGGACGGTGAACGACGCGGACACCGCGCGCCGCGTCGCCGGCTACGAGGTCGACGGCGTCATCAGCAACAAGCCCGACGTGGTGCGGGACGCCGTGGACTGAACCGGGACGCCGCGGACCGGCGGGCGTTGTCAGCGGCGGGCCGTACCGTGGGCGCATGGACAGCCATGGGCAGTACGGGCAGCAGGTCGTGTGGACCGTCGTCGGCACCGACATCGGTCCGCTGCTGCTGGCCGCCACCCGCGACGGCCTGGTCAACGTCGTGTTCCACGCCACCGGCGCCGCGCGGGACCGGGCGCTCGAAAGGCTCGCGGCCCGGCTGGGCACGGAGCCCGTCGAGGCGCCCGGTTCCCCGCTGCTGACCGAGGCGATACGTCAGGTGGAGGCGTACTTCGCGGGGCGAGGGCACGACTTCGACCTGCCGCTGGACTGGTCGCTGATCTCGGGCTTCAACCGGCGGGTGCTGCGCGAGCTGGCCTCCGGCGTTCCCTACGGCGAGGTCGTCGGTTACGGCGACCTCGCCTGCCGGGTGGGCCGGCCGGGCGCCGCGCAGGCGGTGGGCATGGCCATGGGGGCCAATCCGTTGCCGGTGGTCGTGCCGTGCCACCGGGTCGTGGAGAGCGACGGCGGCATCGGCGGGTTCGGGGGCGGCGTGGACACCAAGCGGCGGCTGCTCGCACTGGAGGGCGTGCTGCCCGAGCCGTTGTTCTGACGGGCGGCGCCGGCCCGGCCGGGCGAGCCCCGGGCGGCTACTCGTAGTGCCGGGCCTCGATGATGTTGCCGTCCGGGTCGCCGAAGTAGAAGCTCCGCCTGGCCGGGCCACGGGCGCCGTAGGAGTCGTAGGAGAGATCCGAGACCGGGACGGACTGCTCCTCCAGGCGGGTGCGCAGTGCGTCGAAGGCTTGGGGGGACAGGGATACGCAGATGTGGTTGACGGGATGCCCGGCACTGGCGTCGGCTCCCGGCAGCACGCGCATGCGGGGCGCCATGGAGTGCGGTGCCAGGTCGAGGATGGTCAGGTCGTCGATCCGCACGGAGGGAAAGCTCACGGTCCCCTCGGCGTACTCGGTGACCCGCAGGGGCTCGAAGCCCAGGTTCTTCTCGTAGAAGCCGGCCGCGGCGACCGGGTCGCGCACCCACAGGACGACGTGGTCGAGACGGGTCGTGTTGTCTGTCATGGCCCCAGGCTCGTGCCCCGTCACGAGGGCCGCAACGGTTTTGTCCGCGCACCGGCGGGGTTTGGCCGGGCCCCCCGCCCGCCAGGGATGAGGAGGACCGGAGCTGAGGGAGACCGTCGGACAGGAGGCAGGCGCGTGAAGCTGATGGTGTCGGAAGAGGTACGGGAGGCGATCGGCGCGCGCCGTCCCGTGGTGGCCCTGGAGTCCACGATCATCGCGCACGGCCTGCCGCGCCCGCGCAATCTGCTGGTGGCCCGGGAGCTGGAGGAGGCGGTGCGGCGGGAGGGCGCCGTACCGGCGACGATCGCCGTGCTGGACGGACGGCCGCAGGTCGGCCTGGACAAGGAGCAGCTGGAGCGGATCGCCAACGAGGACGGCATCCGCAAGCTGGGGCACCGGGACCTGCCGCTCGCGGTGGCCTCCGGGGCGAGCGGGGCGACGACCGTGTCGGCGACCGCCCTGCTGGCGGCACTCGCGGGCGTGCGGGTGTTCGCGACGGGCGGGCTGGGCGGGGTCCACCGGGAGTGGACGGTGACGCAGGACGAGTCGGCCGACCTGGGCCTGCTGGCCCGTACCCGGATCACGGTGGTCTGCGCGGGCGTGAAGTCCATCCTGGACGTGCCGGCGACCCTGCAACGGCTGGAGACGCTGGGGGTCGCGGTGGCCGGCTACGGGACGGACCGCTTCCCCGGCTTCTACCTGTCCGACTCGGGACACCCGGTGGACTGGACGCTGGACGACCCGGAGCAGGTGGCGGCGGTCATGCGGGCGCAGGACGCGCTGGACGGGCCGCGGTCCGCGCTCGTGGTCGCCAACCCCGTGCCCGAGGAGGAGCAGCTCGATCCCGCGCTCCACGCGCGTGTGCTCGCCGACGCGCTGCACGCGTGCGAGGCGGAGGGCATCACGGGCCAGGCGGTCACGCCGTTCCTCCTCGAACGCCTGGTACGGCTCACCGACGGCGCCTCGCTGAGCGCCAACCTGGCGGCGGTGCGGGGCAATGTGCGGCTGGCGGCCCGGATCGCGGCGGCCTGGACCGGGGCATGAGCGCGACACCGGGCGGTGCGCTGCTGGTCGTCGGGGACGTGGTCACGGACGTCGTCGCCCGGCACCGGGGGCCGCTGGCCGCCGGCACCGACACCGCCGCCTCGATCCGGCGGCTGCCCGGCGGGGCGGGCGCCAACGTGGCCTGCTGGGCCGCGTACGCGGGGTGCGGGGACGTACGGCTGCTGGGCCGGGTGGGCACCGACGCGTCCGCGTGGCACGAGCGGGAGCTGGCGGCGTGCGGGGTGCGTCCGCTTCTCGTCGTCGACGCGGTGGCGCCCACGGGGACGGTGATCTGCCTGGTCGACAGCGACGACTCGGCCGAGCGGACGTTCCTGACGGACAGCGGTGCGTCGTTGCTGATCGGGCCGGACGACTGGTCGGACACGCTGCTCCACGGCGTGGGCCGGCTGCACCTGTCCGGCTATCTCCTCTTCTCGGAGCCCGGCCGCGCCCTGGTGTCGCTCGCCCTGACGGCGGCACGCGCGCGCGGGGTGCCCGTCAGCCTGGACCCGGCGTCGGCCGGGTTCCTCACCGAGCTGGGCGTGGGCCGTTTCCTCGGCCTGGTCGAGGGCGTGGACGTGCTGCTGCCCAGCCGTGGCGAGGCGTGTCTGCTCACCGGCCTGCCCGACGCGGCGGACGCGGCCGCGAAGCTCAGCCGGCACGTTCCGCTGGTGGTCGCCAAGCAGGGGGCGGACGGGGCGCTGGTGGCCCGGTCCGGCTCCGTGAGCGCACGGGTGGCCGCCGTCACCGCGTCGCCGCGGGACAGCACGGGCGCGGGGGACGCCTTCACCGGCGCGTTCCTCGCCGCACTGCTCAGCGGCGCGGAGCCCGAGAAGGCAGCGGCCACCGGGTGCCAGGCAGGCGCACAGGCAGTCGAAGAGGTGGGCGGGAGACCACCCCGAACGGGCGGCCGGCGAGTGACCGCCGGGTAGCCGCCGTCGCCGCGGGACAGCACAGGCGCGGGGGACGCCTTCACCGGCGCGTTCCTCGCCGCACTGCTCAGCGGCGCGGAGCCCGAGAAGGCGGCAGCCACCGGGTGCCAGGCAGGCGCACAGGCAGTCGAAGAGGTGGGCGGGAGACCCCCCGGACGGGCGGCCGCCGGGTAGCCGCGGTCACCCCTTGCGGCCCCACGCCGAGATCATCGGCGCCGTCGCGAGGTCCATGTCGCCGGCCGCGACGTTCGCGAGGTGGCGGTCGATGTCGTCGTGGGAGGCCACCCCGGCGGAGACCAGCTGGTCGCGGATCTGTCGTACGGTCGCCGACTCCAGGGCGGCGCACGCGGGCGAGGTGACCGGGAAGTAGGCGTCGGCCTCCACCCGGTGCAGGCCCGCCTCCCGCAGCAGCCGGGGCAGCCGGCGGCCGTAGGACAGGTCGGCGCCGCGCTGGGACAGCAGTTGGCGGAAGCCGTGCCGGAGCCTGTTCGCCAGCTGCTGCTCGGGACCGTGCTCGTCGGGGCAGAGCAGCGGCTGGAGCGCCGGGTCCGCGTCCTCGACCAGGAGCCGGCCGCCGGGCCGCAAAGCCCTGATCATGGACCGCAACGCCCGCTCCCGGTCGGGGACGTGGACGAGTACGAGCCGCGCGTGCACGAGGTCGAAGCCGTCCCCCGGCGGTTCCTCCGCGCCGGCGTCGTGCACCCGCACCTCGACCGGCGGCCGGCCGGCCGGGGCGACCCGTGAGGTGTCGATGTCCGTCGCGAGGACCCTGCCGGTCGGCCCCACCCGCTTGGCCAGCCACGACACCACGGAGGTGCCGCCTGCCCCGACCTCCCAGCAGCGCCACCCCGGGCCGACGCCGAGCGCCTGGAGGTGCCGGAACGTGGTGGGGTCGAAGAGCGTGGCGAAGGCGTCGAAGCGCTCCGCAGCCTCGGACTGACCGTTGTCGAGGAGGTATCCGTCGGTTCGCGTCATGCTGCGATCATCCCAGTTGTCCCGCTTGCCCGAAGGGGGCGACGCTCCGGCGCCGGCGGCCCTCCGGGTCAGCCGTTCCAGGCGGGACGGCGTGGATCGTCGGCGCGCACCAGGACGTCGGCGGTGCCGGACGGGTCGGCATCCTCCTCGTAGCGCTCGAAGGCGGGCAGGGTCCAGTGCTCGGACTCGGGAGTGCGGCGGCGCAGCGCGCCGGGGGTGAGGACGAGATGGACGCTCAGGTCCAGGGGGAACCAGTGGCGCAGCAGAAAGGGACCGTGGAGCAGCAGCACGCCGCCGGCGGGAAGCCGGGAGCGGGGGCTGCGGGTGGCGCGGTCGGTGACGGGGTCCCACAGGTCGGGCAGGAGCCGCCCGTCTCCGCCGGGGCCGAGGGGGTCGAAGACCTCGCGCCACAGGGCGCCGATGTCGTACCAGCCGCTGTAGTAGGACTCGACGTCCTGGTGCCCGTACTCCAGACGGAGTGAGGCGGGCCGCAGGAAGCCCTCCGTTCCCACGACGAGCGAGGGGCGCCCGCGGACGCGCAGCGCCTCACCGATGCGGTCGGCGAGGTCGCCGGGGCGGGCGGCCGGGGCGCCGTCCAGGGCGACGCGCGTCCAGGCACTGCCGTCGGCCGGCTCCAGGTCGAGCAGTCGCTCGGCAAGCCGGTCGCCGAGCCGGTCCCAGGTGATCGCTTCCAGTCGCACCCGCCCATGATGCGTCACCCCGCGCGCCGCCCGTCGCGTCGGTCGTGCGGGCGGTCGCCGGCCCGGCCGCCTGGACGCCCGCACATGGCCCCGCGGCGCTCGGCCATGGTCACCGAGCCGTCGCGGAGGTTGACTTGGGGTGATCGGCGGCCGGTGCCACAGGGCGGGCGGCCACCGGGACGACGGCTGCTCGACGGGTGGGAGTGGACTGACATGATCGACGGACCGTACTTCGTGCTGACGGTGCTGGGCGTACTCGGGACCGGTGTGATGGCCGGTGTCTTCTGCGCCTTCTCCACCTTCGTCATGCGGGGGCTGGCCGCGCTGCCGCCGGCCCAGGGCGTCGCCGCGATGAACGCGATCAACACGGCCGCGGTACGGCCGGCCTTCATGTCCCTGTTCCTCGGGACGACGGTGCTGGCCGCGGTGATCGCCGTGGTGACGATCGTGCTGTGGCCCGACGGCGCGGCGGTCGAGCTGCTGCTCGGCAGCGCGCTTTACCTGGTGGGCTCCTTCGGGGTCACGGCGGCCGCCAACGTGCCGCGCAACACCGCGCTGCTCCGGATGGAGCCGGGCTCCGCGGAGGCGGCCGCCCGCTGGCCCGGGTACGTGCGCGAGTGGACGGCCTGGAACCACGTCCGTGCGGGTGCCTCGGCCGCCGCGGCGGTGGCGTACGTGCTGGCCCTCGCCTGAGTCGGTGGGGGGGGGCACGACGGCGCCGTGCCGTCACCCCGCGCCCGGCCGCCGCCGCACGCGGGGCACGGCTCGCGGGCCACCGCCCCTACCGGGGGACGACATCGTTTTCCGGGGCGGCCACCGGGTCGCCGAGGTCGGGATGCCACGGGTGCACCCCGACGCCGGGTTCGGCCGGGCCGGCCCGGCCCGGCGAGGAACTCCTCACGCGAGCTCTCGTGTGCCGTGTGCCGTGGCCCCCCGGCCATCGGGCCTTTCACTCCAGGTGGTGGGTTCTCGTCGCGGTGGGTGATCGACTCGGTTCAGTGCCAAACAGCTTAGAAACAACAATCAGCGAACGCGGGGTTCAGGACAGCAGGAAGTCCGCCTCTCCCGCCTTCGCGCCCTCGATGAAGGCCGTCATCTCGGCCGTGGTGTAGATGAGCGCCGGCCCGTCCGGGTCGGTGGACTGACGTACCGCGATCCGGCCGTCGGCGAGCTTCATCGCCTCCAGGCAGTTGCCTCCGTTGCCGCCGCTCCACGGCTTGTGCCAGCCCTCGCTGCCCAGTTCACGGGCGGGCATGCCGTTGTAGATCCGCTCACCGCGGGTCAGTGGCGGGCGCTGGGGTTTGATGCGGTTCATTCACAGCTCCTTGCGGAGATCCCGGAGGATCTCCTTCGTGCGATGTGCCGTGGCGGCCTGCGCCGCCATGCGGTCCATGACCTCGAGGTGGGTCGCCACCTCGGCACGCGCGTCGAGGTAGACGGCGCCGGTCAGGTACTCGCTGTAGACCATGTCCGGGAGTTCCGGCATGGCGAATCGGAACAGCACGAAGGGCCCGTACGTACCGGGGTGCGGCCCGCTCGCGAACGGGGCGACCTGCAGCGTCACGTTGGGCAGCTTCGCGGCCTCGAGCAGCCGGTCGATCTGGGCCCGCATCACCTCCGGCCCCCCGACGGGGCGGCGCAGCGCGGTTTCGTCCATCACGACCCACAGCCGGGGTGCGTCGTTACGGGTGAGCAGTTCCTGGCGTTGCATGCGCAGGTCGACGTGGCGCTCGATGTCGTCCGGCCGGGTCTGTCCGACGGCCCCGGAGCGCAGCACCCCGCGCGCGTAGTCCTCGGTCTGCAGCACTCCGGGGACGAAGTGGGGCTCGTAGGAGCGGATCAGGGAGGCCGCGCCCTCAAGGCTGACGTACAGCGAGAACCAGCCGGGGAGGATGTCGTGGAAGCGCTGCCACCATCCCGGCTTGTTGGCGTCCTCGGCCAGCCGGACGAACGCGTCGGCCTCCTCGTCGCCGACCCCGTAGGCCTTCAGCAGGAGCTGGAGGTACGGGATCTTGAGGGCGACCTCGGCCATCTCCATGCGGCGCACCGTGGCGGGGGCGACGCGCAGGATGCGGGCGGCTTCCTCGCGCTTGAGACCGGCACGTTCCCGCAGGTCCAGCAGGCGCCGGCCGAGTACGACCTGGCCGACCGTCGGCGCGGACCGCGGCTCGCTCACCGCCCACCTCCTGAAGAGTCCCTGAGAGTCCTTGCGTCCCTGTTCCGTTGTACGGAGTTCCGTCGTACGGACAGCCACGGCGAGATCCGGCGTGTCCTGGTGCGGACAGCCCGGCGGCGCCATTCGAAGGTCCGTTCGAAAGCCGGAGAGGCGTTTCGGACGACCTGAAGTGGCGCCGCTCGACGTGCTGTTGCGAGCAGTGTGCCACGCCCGTCCAGAACGTCACACAGCACTCTGCATTTTTCAGAGTGACACTTGCCAAGTGTTCACGGCGGGGCGATAGTGGCAAGCGTGATTCCGTCCGCGCCCTTAGGAACAGACGCCACCGTGGGCTCCCTGGGCCTCGGTGCCGCCATGGGAGCCGGCTCCTCGGGAGCCACCACCGCCGAGCGCCGGTTCCGTTTCGAGCTGGCCGCCCATCCGGGCTCTCCCTCACAGGCAAGACGCCTGACCCGGGCCCGGCTGAGCGGCTGGGCGGTGTGCGAGGACACCTGCGACACCGCGGCCCTGGTGGTCTCCGAACTGGTGACCAACGCGATCGTGCACACGGCGAGCAGACACATAGTGTGCGAGCTGCACGACGCCGACGACCTGGTCCGCATAGCCGTGCGCGACGAGGGCTGTGCCCCCGGCCAGCCCCACCCCTCGGCCGATCAGCAGCCCGAGGACGAACACGGCAGGGGCCTGCTCCTCGTCGACGCCCTGTGCGACGCCTGGGGCGCCCACGAGCACGGTCCCGGACTGCTGGTCTGGGCCGAGCTGCCGCGCAAGGCCGACGGACCGGCCGGCCCCGCGGAGCCCCACAACGACCTGGGCTGGGGCGCCCGGCCGAAGCCCGGCCCCGCGGACACCCCGGGAGACGAGGGCGAGGCGGAGTCCCGCCGCCGGGAGAGCCCGAAGACACGCCGCGGAACGGGGACCGAATGGGTATGAGGGCTGCGTCCGGCATCCGACCGCTCGGCCTGGACACCGTGGTCCGCCTCCAGCGCGGACGACGCACCGCCGGGACACCCGTGCGGCTGCCCGTGCCGGACGGCATGACGGCACCGCTGGGCTGCGACGCCGTGGCGGTACCCGCCCTCCTCGCCCAGCAGGTACTGCCCCGGCTGCCGCGGGTGGGGTGCGTCTACGCCGATGAGACGCACTGGTGGTGGATCGTTCCGTCCGACTCCGACTACGCCCTGGAGTGGCCGGCGCCCGCGCGCTACGCCACCGGTGCGGTGGTCCCCGGCGCCGCGGGCGTCCCCGGCCTCCTGCACCGCTCGGACGGCACGGTCCCCTACACGCCGCCCATCCCGCTGTACCTGGCCCTGTGCCGGCTGACGAACACGACGCCCACCTGGTCGCGGACGGTGAGCGCGTAAGTGCTGTGAGCGGGCAGGCGCTGTGAGTGCTTGGACGCCGGGCGGCCGCGTGTCAGGCGGCGGCGTCACCCGCGGCGTCGCCACGGCGCACGACGACCAGGAACATGTCCGAGGCGAGGTCCATGACGACCTCGGCGGCCAGGCCTTCCAGACGCCGCGCCTGTGCGAACTCCTCCGCCGGCCAGGATCCCCGCGGCCCGCCGGCGGGAAAGCGTTCGAGCACCGTTCGCCCGTTCACTCCGCACCTCCATGTAGCGCTGTACTCGTAGAGTTAAACGCCAACCATGGAGCGAACGCCTCGCACGGTGATGGTACTGAGACATAGTTGACACCCGTTCACCGCAAAGTGTGAGCGGCGCCTCGGCCGTCCGGCCGTTTCCGCTACGGAGCGTCTCAGTCCTCGTACTCGTCGTGGTATCGGACTCTCCCACTGCCCACAGGCGCACCGAGAGCCGCCGCGCGCCCCTCTGGTTCCTCCCACGGCTCCCGTCGGCCGAGCGCCGTCAGGTCGAGGAGGCTGGTGGTCGAACCGAGCCCGTCCAGGCCTCGCCCGTACGTGGAGTAGGTGTGGAAGACCCGTTCGCGGTCCCGCAGGAAGCAGCTGAGCCCCGGCCGCTCGACCGGCTCGCCCTCCTGCTCCAGGGTCGCCTCGAAGTCGGTGTTGAAGTCGCTGACGTACGACGAGTACCAGGGCAGGGTCCAGCCCATCCGCGCCTTGAACGGCAGGATCCTCGGATACGGCGCCCGGGAGACGGCCGCGAACGACGTACCGCGCGCCCTGAGGTGCGCGAGGTGCCCGACCTGGTCCAGGAACGCCGAGCAGCCGCGACAGCCGGCCTCCCACTCGGGCGCGAACATGAAGTGGTGGACGACGAGCTGGTCCCGGCCCTCGAAGAGGTCGAGCAGCGTGGCCTTGCCGTCGCCGCCCTCGAAGACGTACTCCTTGTCGACCTCCACCATGGGCAGCCCGCGCCGCTCGGCGTTGAGGGCGTCACGCGCGCGGATGGCCGCCTCCTCCTTCACCAGTAAGGCCTCGCGCGCCGCGCGCCAGTCCGCGCGGGTGACGATCTCGGGCAGCGACATGGCTCCAGCCTCCTGTGCGACATGCGTCGTGCTTCGGTCCGACGGCCGACGGTCCGAAGCCCTCGGGCCGTCCGGGTGGTGACCGACGGACGGAGCGGAACTCATCGCTGCCCGGCAGGATTCTTTTCAACAGGTCACTGAACGGTGTCCGAACGGGTCTTTCAGGTGCCGTACTCCTGGACACGCGCCGTGCGTGGGCCGGCGGGTCGGGCGGGCTCGGCGGGCCCGGGCGGAGAAGGCGTCGTCACGCCGACGTACGGTGCCGCCCCACGCGCCCGCGCCGCTCTGCGAGTTCGTCCCGCAGCGCGGCGAGCCGTTCGGTGTGGCGGGGTGTGAGCCGCCCGGTGTCGTCGAGGTGCACGGCGCACGCGGTGGTGGTGTCGACGAGCCGTTCGAGCACCGCGGCGACCTCGTCGGTGCCCTCGGAGTGCCGGGCGAGAGCGGGCAGTTCGGCGGCGGCGCGGGCGATGGCGGCGCGGGCCTCGGCAAGCGTGCGGTAGGCCTCACGGCGCAGCGTCCACCGGGTGGCGCGGTCGTCGGACTCGCTCAGTACGTGCGTGAGGTAGGCGTGCGCGGCGGCCTCGGCGGCGTCGAGGCCCGCCCGGAGACCGGCGCCCCGCTGCCCCGGTACCGGCAGGTGCCCGACCACCAGCACGATCGCGCAGGCCAGCAGCGTCTCCCCGATACGCCCCGCGGAGGCCGGCGGTTCGCCGCCGACCATCACCAGGGCGAGGACGAGGACGGTGACGACGGTCGTCTGGGCGGCGAAGTGCCGCGCGGCGACCGGCACCAGGGCACCGCAGACGGCGACCAGGACGACGAGCCCCTGTGGCCGGGGCAGTACGGCCGCGAACCCGGCGAACAGCAGCGCGCCGAGCACCGTTCCGGCCGCCCGGCACAGCACCCGGGACGCGAGCGGGCCGAGGTCGGGCTTGACGAGGAAGACGGCGGTGGCGGGCAGCCAGTACCAGTGCTGGTGGGAGCCGTACCAGTGGCCGTGGTGCAGCGCTTGGGCGACGGCGGCGCTTGCCCCGAAGCACAGCCCGGCCCGCATTCCGTACTCCCGGCCGCCGGCGCCGAGCACGGCGCGCGCGAGGGAGCGGGCCGACCGCCTGCGCGTGTGCAGGTCCGGGCCCCCGCCCTGGTCGAAGGCCTCCGCCGCGTGCAGCAGGGCGTCGTCCAGGGCGCGCAGGGCGGGATCGGTCCGGCTGGGCGCGGGCAGCGGCCCGGCGTGGGTGTTGGCGCGGACGGCGGCCGCGAGCCGCCGGGGCCCTTCGGCGGCCCGTGCGGGCACGGCGTGCTCCGCCCAGGCCAGCGCGGTCGCGGCCTCGCCGAGGGGCAGCGCGGCGGCGTACTGGGCGTGCAGCCGCCGTTCGGCCGTGGTGGAGGCACGGCGCCGCAGCCGGGGCCCGGCGAGCGCGTCCTGCGCGTGGTCGAGGGCTGCGGTGAGCGCGGCCCGCCGGGCCACGGCATCCCCCGTGCCGACCGCGCCGAGCAGCCCGGCGACGGCCTCGTAGACGTCGGCGACGGCCGCCCGTTCCCCGTCGAAACGGAAGTCGAGACGCAGGGCGCCGGTGAGGGAGGTGGGCGTGGGCAGGACCAGCCGCAGCAGGAGCAGCCATCCGGCCCCGGCGAGGAAGGCGAGCACGCACTGCCGGCCGGGTTCGGGCAGCGGCATTCCGGCACCCACGGCACTGCCGACCAGCAACTGCGTCCCGGTCGCCGACGCCACCGGCCCGACGGCACTGACACCACCGGCGACCAGCCCGAGCCCGGTCAGCACCAGGGTCAGCGCCACGGCTCCGAGGTGCTGCCCGGTGTACGTCCCGACGAGCAGCCCGAACGCCCCCGCGAGCGCGGGTACGCCGATCCGGCGCACGGAGGCACGGCGACTGCCCGGCCGGTCGTTGATGCCGGCCAGCATCGCGGCGATCGCGGCGACGACCCCGAGGGAGGCCCGCCCGGCGGCCAGGGCCACGATCAGCAACGGCCCGCCGGCCAGGGCACCCCGGACCACCGCGTTCCAGGGCACGGGGCCGCGCTGGGCGTTCAGGGCGTGACCGAGCCAGGGTGGGAGCGGGAGGGCAGCGCGGCGGGTGGTGCGGGACACGGGGTGCGGGCTCCTGTCGTCCGGTGGGCGAGAGTGCCTCCGGGCGACGCCGGCCGGATGTCGGGCGTGCCGTCCAGCGTACGGCCGGCTCATGAGGGGCGGGAAACGGGCGGGTTTCGGCGATGTGACGAGTCGCCCCGGTCGGCGCACACGCCCTCGCAGACAACCGGGGCGTGCGGTCCGCTCCGGCGGGCGGTGACCCGGCGGGCGGCGGTCCGGGCCGTGGATCGTTCGGCGGGGCGGTACGCCGATGAGTTCACCGCGCTCGAACGGTCTGCCCAGCGACACGACCGTTCTTCGACAGGAGTGCCATGTCCACCATCCAGCCGGTGATCCTCACCGCCGACCATGACGTCCTGCTCGACTTCTACACGCGCTTGTTCGGCGCCGAGAGGATCTTCCGGGTGCCGGAGGAGGGGCCGGTCTTCTACCTCGGCCTGCGCATCGGCGACACCGATCTCGGACTGGTGACCAAGGCGAATCCGGGGACCGGAGTACCACCGCGGATCCTGCTCAGCATCGCTGTCGACGACGTCGACGAGACGCTCGGCCGGGTGACGGCGCTGGGCGGCTCGGTCGACGGCGGCCCCAACGACATGCCGTGGGGACAGCGCGTCGCCCACATCCAGGACCCCGACGGCAACCCCGTCAACCTGACCCAGCCGATCCCGCCCCGGTGACGCGGTTGCGGGTGCTTGTGCCGGTCGTGGGCCGGCCGCGGACCGGTGTGGGCGTCAGCCCGCTTCCACGGCCTCGCGCAGCAGCGCCTCCGCCCGCGTCACCGACCGCTCCAAGGCCAGTGGCTCCGGCCTCAGGGCCGCCACCAGCGCGTCCATCCCGCCCAGCCCGGCCCGCGCGACCATCCCCTTCTCGTTCGTCACCCACTCCCCGCGTGCCGCCAGCACCGCGTGTGCGGTCTGGGTCGTGGCCAGGGCGAGGGCGCCGGCGACCTGGGTGAGGGCGCCCCTGGGGGCGTGGCCGGCCTTGGCGTAGGCGAGGGTGGCGGTGGCGGCGCCGTACCACCGGTCGGGGGCCGTGATGCGCAGGGCCTGCGGGTAGGCGGGGCGGGGCAGGCCGCCGCGCAGCACCTTGTTGACCGCCAGTTCGGCCACCACGAGGTACGTGGGGATGCCCGCCAGGTGGAACATGAGCGGTTCGACGCCGAAGCGGCCTGCCCGGGCCTCCGTCATCTCGTGTCCGACCGCGTCGAGGTCGCGGTAGTGCACGTCGACCCGGCGCTCGTCGATCGTCAGCCAGGCACCGCCGTTGAACACGCCGCCGCCCCACGCGCCGATCTCCGAGACCTCGCCCTCCCAGCCCACGGCCCGGAGGTCGTCCGGGTCGAAGGCGCCCCGGTAGTAGACCGCGAGGTCCCAGTCGCTGTCCGGTCCGTGCGTTCCCTGGGCCCGGGAGCCGCCGAGGGTCACCGCGCGGACCCCGGGCAGGGCGGCGAGCCGGTCGGCGGTGGTGTCGAGGAAGGCCTGGTCGGTGGGGTGGGGCGTGGGCACTTGGGGCGGGCTCCTGGCGTGAGGGGGCGTGGCCGGTTCCGGGAGCCTAGGCGGCCGGGGTGCGGGGTGCGAGTGAAATTCGGGTGCGTGGCGCGGGCGGAGAACGGACGATCGGGAGGTTGTCCGCCCGTCGTCTTCCAGGAGTCCACGTGATCCAGCGTGTCACCGTGCCCGGTCTCTTCCCGCCGCCCGTCTACTCCCACGCCTCCGTCGTCGAGGCCGGCACCAGGCTCGCCTTCCTCGCGGGCTCCGTTCCGCTGGACGCGGAGGGGAAGCTGGTCGGTGAGGGGGATCCCGTACGCCAGGCCGGGCAGGTGATCGCGAACCTCACCGAGCAGTTGCGCGCCGTCGGGAGCGGCCTGGAGCACGTGCTGTCGACCGACGTGTACGTCGTGAGCACGGAGACCGCCGCGCTGTCCGCCGTCTGGGACGTCGTCGAGGCGTCCGGGCTCAGCGCGGGTCCGCACTCCTCGACGCTGCTCGGGGTGGCCTGTCTCGGGTATCCGGGGCAGCTGGTGGAGATCACCGCGACCGCTGCCGTGCCGGACGGCGGCCGTCCGTGAACCGGGGCGCGGGAGCCGAGGCGGTCGTCCTGCGGCGCGCCTCCACCGCCGACGCGCGTGCGGCGGCCGACGTCTGGCTGCGCTCCTTCGCCGCCGCGCTGCCGAGCATGGTCCGGCCGCACTCCGACGCCGAGGTCCGTGCGTACTTCCGGCACGTGGTGGTGGAGCGGCACGAGGCGTGGGTGGCGGAGGAGGCCGGGGGCGCGGTGGTCGGGGTGATGGTGCTGGAGGGCGAGGAGCTGTGGCAGCTGTACCTCGCCCCCGAGCGGCGCGGGCAAGGCATCGGGAACCGGTTCGTCGCGCTGGCCAAGGAGCGGCGGACGGGCGGGCTGTCGTTGTGGACGTTCCAGGTCAACCCGCCCGCGCGCCGCTTCTACGAGCGGCACGGTTTCTCGGCCGTTCAGTGGACGGACGGCACCCGGAACGAGGAGCGGGAGCCGGACGTGCGCTATGTGTGGCGGCCCTAGGTCGCTGCGCCCCGCGCCAGCGCGTTCCTCACACCCCGGTGTCACCGCGCGCGTACTTGTCCGTCGCCGCGATCAGGGCCTCGTCGCCGGCCGCTCCGGCGTCGTGCCCGGCCTCGTCCACGACCACCAGTTCGCTGTCCGGCCAGGCGTGGTGGAGGCGCCAGACGATGCCGAGGAGGTTGCCGAAGTCGAGGCTGCCCTGGACCAGCGTGCCGGGGACGCCCTTCAGCAGGTGCGCGTCCCTGAGGACCACGCCCGCGTCGTTGCCGTCACCGAGGAAGTGGTCGTTGCCCCAGTAGTGCGTGACGGTACGCGCGAAGCCCATCCGGAACTCCGGGTCCCGGAACCGGGCGACCGAGCCGGGTGGTGCCGGGATCGTCGCCGTCTCCCAGTCGGTCCAGGCCCGCGCGGCCCGTTCCCGCACCGCCGCGTCGGGCGACTCCAGCAGGCGGTTGTACGCGGCCGCCAGGTTGCCGTCGCGTTCGTCCGGGGGCAGCTCGGCGAGGAACCGCTCGTGGGCCTCCGGGAAGACGTTCCCCAGCCCGCGGGTCAGAAGGGCCACTTCCGGGTCGGAGCCGGTGGCGACGCCGGTCAGCACCAGCTCGGTCACCGCCCCGGGGTGCGCCTGCGCGTACCGCAGGCCCAGGACGGAGCCCCACGACACACCCCACACCAGCCACCGCTCGATGCCCAGGTGGGCCCGCAGTCGCTCCAGGTCGGCCATGAGGTGGGGGGTCGTGTTGACGCTCATGTCGGTGTCGTGGGCACTCGCGCGGGGCAACGACCGTCCGGCGCCCCGCTGGTCGAGCAGGACGATCCGGTAGGCGGTGGGATCGAAGTACCGCCTCAGGCCCGGACTCGCGCGACTGCCCGGTCCGCCGTGCAGTACCAGCGCAGGCTTGCCGTGCGGGTTTCCGCAGGTCTCCCAGTAGACGTGGTTGCCGTCGCCGACGTCGAGCATGCCGTGGTCGTACGGTTCGATCTCCGGATACAGGCCCATCGGAGCACCGTAACCGTGTCGGTCGGGGGTACTCACCCGCTTTTGGACGGGGGCGTCACCGGTCACCGGACGGGCAGGCCCGCCGTCTCCGCCGCCGTGCGCAGCACGTCGCGCAGCATCTCGGGGGTGAGCCGGCCGGTGAAGGTGTTGCGCTGACTGACGTGGAAGCAGCCGAAGAGGTGCAGGTCCGGTCCGTCGGCAGCGTCCAGCCTCACGCGTGCGCCGTGCGCGAAGGGCGGGCGGGGTCGGGGCACCGTCCAGCCCGCCCCGGCGAACGCGGGCAGTACGGCCTGCCAGCCGAAGGCACCGAGGACGACCACCGCCCGCAGCGTCGGCCGCAGCAGCTCGAGCTCCTGCACCAGCCAGGCCCGGCAGGTGTCCCGCTCGGCCGGGGTGGGCTTGTTGGCGGGCGGGGCGCAGTGCACCGGCGAGGTGACGCGCACGCCGTACAGTTCCAGGCCGTCGTCCACGCGGACCGCGGTGGGCTGCGAGGCGAGGCCCACGTCGTACAGCGCCTGGTAGAGGACGTCCCCGGAACGGTCGCCGGTGAACATCCGGCCGGTGCGGTTGCCGCCGTGGGCGGCGGGGGCCAGCCCGACGATCAGCAGCCGCGCGTCCGGCGGGCCGAAGCCGGGTACCGGCCTGCCCCAGTACGTCCAGTCGGCGAACGCCGCCCGCTTGGTACGGGCCACCTCCTCCCGCCACTCGACCAGCCTCGGGCAGGCCCGGCAGCCCGCGATGCGCTGGTCGAGTACGCAGAGGCCACCGGTGTCCATGCGTCCACCGTAAGACCGTCCCCGGCCCGCGAGTGCCACGCCGGGGCTCCGGCCCCCGGACCGGGCCGGCCGTCGGCCGGGGAAATCCCCGCCCGTGCAGTCGTGCCGGGCGGTTAAGGTCGAGGCATGGCTTCCGAGCATGACGAAGGCGGAAACGGCCGAGCGGCCGCCCCGCGGGACGGTGCCGCTCCCGCCGCCGGGACACCGGACCCGAAGACCGCCGCGGCGGTCGCCGCCGCCGAGGCGGCCGGGCCGCAGAACGGCGAGAGCGTCCGCGTGGACAGCTGGATCTGGGCCGTCCGCCTGATCAAGACCCGCTCCCTGGGCGCCACCGCCTGCCGCGGCGGCCATGTCCGGGTGAACGGCGAGCGGGTGAAACCCGCGTACTCGCTCCGCGTCGGTGACGAGGTGCGCCTGCGGCAGGAGGGCCGGGAACGCGTCGTCGTCGTGAAGCGGCTGATCCGCAAGCGAGTGGGTGCCCCGGTCGCCGTCCAGTGCTACATCGACAACTCCCCGCCGCCCCCGCCCCGCGAGGCGGTCGCCCCGGCCGGCATCCGCGACCGCGGCACCGGCCGCCCGACCAAGCGCGATCGCCGCGACATGGAGCGGCTGCGCGGGCTGGAGGGCCTGAGCAGCTCTCGGAGGGACGCCGGGGGCAGGCCCTGAGCCCGGCCGTGGCGCGGCCACGCTCGGTCAGCCCCTTCGGACCCACTGCCGCGCCAGGCGGCGCAGCTCCTCGTTGTGCCCCCGGCGGACCCGGGCGACGATCAGGAGCGGCACCATCAGGATGAGCGGTGTCGCCGCGTTCTCACCGTCGAAGTAGGTGAGCTGGACGACGAACGCGCCCACCATCAGCGCGCTCAGTGCCGTCGCCGCCACCGACTGCAGCACCGGGACCACGAGGGCCACCGCTCCCGCCAGCTCAAGGGCACCGATCGCGTACATGCCCGCGTCGCCCCAGCCCATCTCGGCGAAGGTGTCGGCCGCCGAGGAGTGTCCGATCAGCTTGGGCAGGGCACTGGCGACGGCGAAGAACAGTGCGAGGAGCACCTGCACGACGCGCAGGGCGACCCGGGGTCCACGCCCGCGGGCCGGCAGGGCGGTGGTGGGGGAAGTGGTGGTCTCGGACATGGCGGTCTCCCGGGCTGAGTGGTCCGTGCTGCTGTCGGGATCCAGACCGCTCGCCGACCCGGAACTCATCGCCGGACCGATGCCTTCCTCCGCCCCCGCTCTGGCCGCTACCCCTGCCGCACGGGCACGGCTCTCACCCACGTCCCGTCGTCGGTGAGGTACCGGTCCACCGCGAGTCCCGCCTCCCCGAGCGCCTCCTCGAACTGCTCCCTGGACAGCGGCCGGGCCCGGAAGGTCTGCGTCCAGACCGCGTCCGGGAACTCGTACTCGGCCCGGACCGAGTTGACCCCGTCCCCCACCGGGTCCGCCGACAGGATCCGGACCGTGAAACCGCTGGGGTCCACCCGCTCACGCGGCAGATTCGTGTGGTAGTCCGCCCCCTCTCGCTGGATCAGTACACAGCCGTCCGCCGCGACGTGCCGGACGCAGGTGCGCAGCAGCCCTCTCCGCACCTCGGCGTCCCCCGCGTGTACGAGGAACGACGCGAGCATCACCGCGTCGAAGCGCTCGTCGAGGTCGAGGTCCTCGATCGGGCTGCATATGGTGCGCGCCCCCTGCACGCGCTCCAGCATCTCGGCGGACTCGTCCACCGCGGTGACGGTGAGGCCCCGCTCCAGCAGGGGGTGGGTCATGCGTCCCACACCACTGCCCAGCTCCAGCACCCGCGCGCCCTCGGGCACGGCGGCGGCGACGATCTCCGGCTCGGCTCCCGCGGGCAGCCGCGAATAGAGCTCGACCGCGCAGCCGTCCGGGGTGATGGCGCCGGGTCCCGTGCCCTGGTGTCCCTCTCGCATTTTCAGCTCCATGCCCGTCCAACGGACCGCATCCGTACGCCCGTTCCCTTCCGGCCCCGATTCACCCGACCGAGTGAAAGCACCCGGTCTCGTGGTGCGGCAGGCCCGGCGGTACGCCTCGCTTCCCCCTCGCGGGCCGCCGGAGTACGTTCGTTGCAGGAGTGGTGAACCCATGCGTACGGGCAGTGAACCGACCACCGCGCGCAGTGCCCTGCGGGCGCGGTTCTGGCTGAGTCTGTGGGGGCTGGTCTGGGCGATCTTCGGCACGGCCGCCTTCGCGCTCACGGGACGGTTCGGATGGGCGCTCGCCTGCGGTGTGCTGTGGCTGATCGTCACGGTCGACCTGGCCGTGGTCCTCCGGCACATCCGCCAGGGCCCGCACTACCAGCCGGGCCGGAACATCCCGCCGTACCTGCCGCCGAAGCGCTGACCGTCCCGCCGACCGGCCGTCCCCCGGGCCGTCCTCACGTCGCACAGCGGCGGCCGTCAGGAGTCGAAGCGGGCCTGCTGCAGATACTCCGGGTTCGGGTCCAGCGCCGCCGCCAGCCGGAAGTGGCGCCGGGCCTGGTCCGGGCAGCCCCGGCGCTCGTAGGTGCGGGCGAGTGCGAAGTGCGCGAACGCGTTGTCCGGCTCGCGCTCCAGGACGATGGTGAACTCCAGCTCGGCCGGTCGCAGTTGCGCCGCGGCGAAGAAGGCACGCGCACGCAGCATCCGCGCGGCGGTGTTCTCGGGATGGGCGCCGATGACCCCGTCGAGGAGCTTCACCGCGCCGCGCGGGTCCCGCGCAGCGAGCAGTTGCTCGGCGGCACGGAAGTCGATGACGTTCGTCTCCGGCGTACGTCCGGTCGAACCGCTTGTCTCGGGCACGGCAGAGTCCTTCCCTCGCTGGAAGGGAACAACGCACGTGCGGGGACCGCTATTCCGTGCGCCGCTCGGCGTGCTGTTCCGCGTGCCGTTGCTCGTGCGCCTTGCGCACCAGTTCGGCCCACACCTCCGTGACGCGACGGCGCAGCTCCTCGAGCGGTACGTCGTTGTCGACGACCACGTCCGCGATCTCTCGGCGCTGCTCGCGCGTCGCCTGGGCGGCCATGCGCGCCCGCGCGTCCTGCTCGGTCATGCCGCGCAGCCGTACCAGCCGGTCGAGCTGGGTGGCGGGGCCGGCGTCCACGACGACCACCAGGTCGTACAGCGCGGCGAGGCCGTTCTCCGTGAGCAGGGGGACGTCGTGGACGACGACGGCGTCCTCGGCGGCGGCCTCCTCCAGGGCGCGGGAGCGCTCACCGACCAGGGGGTGCACGATGCCGTTCAGGACGGCCAGCTTCTCCGGGTCGGCGAAGACGATCGAGCCCAGTTTCGGCCGGTCCAGGCTGCCGTCCTCGGCGAGGACGTCCTCGCCGAACGCCTCCACGACCGCGGCGAGCCCCGGTGTCCCGGGGGCGACGACCTCGCGCGCGATCCGGTCGGCGTCGATCAGTACCGCGCCGTGCTCGACGAGGAGCCGGGACACTTCGCTCTTGCCGGCACCGATACCGCCGGTCAGGCCCACCTTCAGCATGAGCGGAAGCTTAGAGGGTGCCGGTCGGGGCGTCAGTTGTCGCCCTCCCGCTCCGCCAGGAACCGTTCGAACTCGCGGCCGATCTCGTCCGCGGAGGGGATGTCGACGGGCTCGGCGAGCATGTTGCCCCGGGTCTCGGCGCCCGCGGCCGCGTCGTACTGGTGCTCCAGGCCCTGGACGAGGGCGGTGAGCTCCTCGTCGCCCTCCTGGATCTGCCGGTCGATCTCCGTCTGGGTGCGGTGGGCGTCGGTGCGCAGGGAGTGGGCGATGCCCGGCAGCACCAGGCCGGTCGCCGCGGTGATCGCCTCCAGGACGGTCAGCGCCGCGTCCGGGTACGGGGAGCGGGCGATGTAGTGCGGGACGTGCGCGGCGACGCCGAGCACGTCGTGGCCGGCCTGCGCGAGCCGGTACTCGACGAGCGCCTCCGCACTGCCCGGAACCTGCGCCTCCTCGAAGGGGCTGCGGTGGCCCGGCACGAGATCCGTGCGGGTGCCGTGCGGGGTGATGCCGACGGGCCGGGTGTGCGGGACGCCCATGGGGATGCCGTGGAAGCTCACCGACAGACGCACGCCGAGCCGCTCCACGATCTGGCGCACGGCGGCGGCGAAGCGCTCCCACTCCACGTCCGGCTCGGGGCCCGACAGGAGCAGGAAGGGCGCCCCGGTGGCGTCCTGGACGAGCCGCACCTCGATGGTGGGTTCCTCGTAGTCCGCCCAGGTGTCGCGCTTGAAGGTCAGCAGCGGCCGACGCGCCCGGTAGTCCACGAGCCGGTCGTGGTCGAAGCGGGCGACGACCTGGTGGGGCAGCGAGTCGAGCACCTGGTCGACGATCTGGTCGCCGGTCTCGCCCGCGTCGATGTATCCGTCGAAGTGGTACAGCATGACCAGTCCGGCCGACTCCTGGGCGAGTGCCATGTCGACGACGGCAAGGCCCTTCGGCTCCCAGGCGTACAAATCCTGCGGATCAAGCACAGTGACCGCTCCCCTCCTCGTGTTCACAGGTGACAACGCCCTTGCGGGGTGGGGCATTCCCGAAGCGGCACACCCGGCAGGCCCGGAGGAACACACCGGCCCGGAGGAACACACCGAAGGGGCCGCACCTCGGAAGGTGCGGCCCCTCGGTCAACCGCTGTGCTTCAACCGCTGTGTGTCAGCGGCCGGTGTTCAGAGCTTCAGCTCTGGCCGCCGGCCAGCTTCTCGCGCAGCGCGGCCAGCGCCTCGTCCGACGCCAGGGCGCCGGAGTTGTCGCCGCCCTCGGAGGAGTACGAGCCGCCGCCACCACCACCGGACGCGGCCGGGGCCGCACCCGCGGTGTCGACACCCTCGGCAGCGGCCTTCTCGTCCGCCTCGCGGGACTTGATGACCTGCGCCTGGTGCTGCTCGAAGCGCTGCTGGGCCTCGGCGTACTGCGTCTCCCAGGCCTCGCGCTGGGTCTCGTAGCCCTCGAGCCAGTCGTTGGTCTCGGGGTCGAAGCCCTCGGGGTAGATGTAGTTGCCCTGGTCGTCGTAGGACGCGGCCATGCCGTACAGGGTCGGGTCGAACTCGACCGCCGACGGGTCGGCACCGAAGGCCTCGTTGGCCTGCTTCAGCGAGAGGCTGATGCGACGGCGCTCGAGGTCGATGTCGATGACCTTGACGAAGATCTCGTCGTTGACCTGAACGACCTGCTCCGGGATCTCCACGTGGCGCTCGGCCAGCTCGGAGATGTGGACCAGACCCTCGATGCCCTCGTCCACGCGGACGAACGCACCGAACGGAACCAGCTTCGTGACCTTGCCGGGCACGACCTGGCCGATCTGGTGGGTGCGGGCGAACTGCTGCCACGGGTCTTCCTGGGTCGCCTTCAGCGACAGGGAGACACGCTCGCGGTCCATGTCGACGTCGAGGACCTCGACGGTGACCTCCTGGCCGACCTCGACAACCTCGGACGGGTGGTCGATGTGCTTCCAGGACAGCTCGGAGACGTGGACCAGACCGTCGACGCCACCCAGGTCCACGAAGGCACCGAAGTTGACGATCGAGGAGACGACGCCGGAACGGACCTGACCCTTCTGGAGGGTGGTGAGGAACGTCTGGCGGACCTCGGACTGGGTCTGCTCCAGCCAGGCACGGCGGGACAGGACCACGTTGTTGCGGTTCTTGTCCAGCTCGATGATCTTCGCCTCGAGCTCCTTGCCCACGTAGGGCTGGAGGTCGCGGACGCGGCGCATCTCGACCAGGGAGGCCGGGAGGAAGCCGCGGAGGCCGATGTCGAGGATGAGACCACCCTTGACGACCTCGATGACGGTACCGGTGACGATGCCGTCCTCTTCCTTGATCTTCTCGATGGTGCCCCAGGCACGCTCGTACTGGGCGCGCTTCTTCGAGAGGATCAGGCGGCCTTCCTTGTCCTCCTTCTGGAGGACCAGGGCCTCGATCTCGTCACCGACGGCGACGACCTCGTTGGGGTCGACGTCGTGCTTGATCGAGAGCTCGCGGCTCGGGATGACACCTTCGGTCTTGTAACCGATGTCGAGCAGGACCTCGTCCCGGTCGACCTTCACGATGACGCCGTCGACGATGTCGCCGTCGTTGAAGTACTTGATCGTCTCGTCGATCGCGGCGAGGAAGGCTTCCTCGTTACCGATGTCGTTGACCGCAACCTGCGGGGTGGTGGCGGTGGTCTCGGTGCTGCTCGTCATGTGGGAAAGGGCTCCGGTACGGACATTGAAGTCGTAGGTACTGCTTACGCCGGGAGCCCGTTTCGCTCTGAAGAAGCCGGACAGCCAAGGAAGCGTCACCGAAATCCACTGGTGACGCCTCGAGAACCGAGGGGACATACAACAGATGCGAGCGCGACCTGCTACGTCTGAGGTGCGCAGGCCCGCAGCGCAACTTGTAGCATACGGGGGCAGCCGGGCAGGGTCAATGCACGAAGCCGCACACCCGGGGCGGATCCTCGCATACCCGGCACAAAAGCCGCCTCCGGAGGCCACACGGACCCCTGGATGCCTCGTGCGTGACACGCGGGGCGGGCGGCACGGAAGAGCCCGCAGACTAGTACGAGGGAGCCGGTCATCCAAGAGCCCGTAACGTCCGAGGCCGCGTCCGGGGCCGAGGGAGCCGAAGGATCCGAGCCCGAGGCCACCCGGCGTGCCGCCGGTGTCACGGAGAGTTCCCGAGCCAACCGCGGCTGGTGGGACCGGAACGCGGACGAGTACCAGACCGAGCACGGCACCTTCCTCGGCGACGACCGCTTCGTGTGGTGTCCCGAGGGCCTGGACGAGGTGGAGGCCGAACTGCTCGGCCCGCCGGAGGACCTGAAGGGCAGGGACGTCCTGGAGATCGGCGCCGGCGCCGCCCAGTGCTCGCGGTGGCTGACCGCCCAGGGCGCCCGCCCGGTGGCCCTCGACCTCTCCCACCGCCAGCTCCAGCACGCCCTGCGCATCGGCTCCGCGTTCCCCCTGGTGTGCGCCGACGCGACCGTGCTGCCCTTCGCGGACGGCTCGTTCGACCTGGCGTGCTCGGCGTACGGGGCTCTGCCGTTCGTCGCCGACCCGCGGCTGGTGCTGCGGGAGGTGCGCCGGGTGCTGCGTCCCGGCGGCCGCTTCGTCTTCTCGGTCACGCATCCGCTGCGCTGGGCGTTCCCGGATGAGCCGGGACCCGAGGGGCTGTCGGTGTCGGCGTCGTACTTCGACCGCACGCCGTACGTGGAGCAGGACGACGAGGGCCTCGCGGTGTACGTCGAGCACCACAGGACGCTCGGCGACCGGGTGCGGGACGTGGTGACGTCGGGGTTCCGGCTGGTGGACCTCGTGGAGCCGGAGTGGCCGGACTGGAACACCTCGGAGTGGGGCGGCTGGTCACCGCTGCGCGGGCACCTGATCCCGGGGACGGCGATCTTCGTCTGCGAACGGGACTGAGCCGGACCGTGCCGACCCGGGCGAAGGGCGCCCTGTCACGCGCGCGTGGAGGGCGGTTTCGCCGGCGTACGACACTGGGGTCGTGATCCGTTACGACGCCCTGGACGCGCTGCCCGTGCGCGGTGCCCTGCCCGCGCTGCACGACGCCCTGGAGGGGCACGGCACGGCGGTGCTGGTCGCGCCGCCCGGCACCGGCAAGACGACGCTGGTGCCGCTGGCCCTGGCCGGGCTGCTGGGCGGGGACGAGGCTCCCGCGCGGCGCGTGGTCGTGGCCGAGCCGCGGCGGATCGCGGCGCGGGCGGCGGCGCGGCGGATGGCGTGGCTGCTGGGCGAGCGGCCGGGCGCGAGTGTCGGGTACACGGTGCGCGGGGAGCGGGTGGTCGGGCGCCACGCGCGCGTGGAGGTCGTCACGACCGGTGTGCTGCTGCAGCGGCTCCAGCGTGACCAGGAGCTGACGGGCGTCGACGTGGTGGTGCTGGACGAGTGCCACGAGCGCCATCTGGACGCGGACACGACGGCCGCGTTCCTGTGGGACGTGCGCCAGACCCTGCGTCCCGAGCTGCGGCTGGTGGCCGCGTCGGCGACGACCGACGCGGAGGGCTGGTCCCGGCTGCTGGGCGGCGCGCCGGTCGTCGAGGCGCGGGGCGTGTCGTGTCCCGTCGAGGTCGTGTGGGCGCCCCCGGCGCGTCCGGTGCGTCCGCCGCACGGGATGCGGGTGGACCCCGCGCTGCTCGCGCACGTGGCGTCGGTGGTGCGGCGGGCGCTGGCCGAGCGGGACGGGGACGTGCTGTGTTTCCTGCCGGGCGTCGGTGAGATCTCGCGCGTCGCCGGGCAGTTGGGGGCGCTCGCGGACGTCGACGTGCTCCAGGTGCACGGTCGGGCGCCCGCAGCCGTGCAGGACGCGGTACTGGCACCCGGGGCGCGCCGCAGGGTGGTGCTGGCGACCTCGGTGGCCGAGTCGTCGCTGACGGTTCCGGGCGTGCGGGTGGTCGTGGACGCGGGCCTCGCGCGGGAGCCGCGGGTCGACCACGCGCGCGGGCTGAGCGCCCTGACGACGGTACGGGCGTCGCGGGCGGCGGCCGGGCAGCGGGCGGGCCGGGCCGGCCGTGAGGCGCCGGGGGTGGTGTACCGCTGCTGGGCCGAGGCGGAGGACGCCCGTCTGCCGCGGTTCCCGGCACCGGAGATCAAGGTGGCCGACCTGACGGCGTTCGCGTTGCAGGCGGCCTGCTGGGGCGATCCGGACGCGTCCGGTCTCGCGCTGCTGGACCCACCGCCGGGCGGGGCCATGACGGCCGCCCGGTCGGTGCTGGAGGCGGTCGGCGCGGTGGACCCGGCAGGCCGGGCGACGGAGCGGGGCGTGCGACTGGCCCGCCTCGGACTGCACCCTCGGCTGGGCCGGGCACTGCTGGACGCGCCGGAGCTGAGTGGTGGTGCCAGGGGCGACGCGGCCGAGGCGGTCGCCGAGGTGGTGGGGTTGCTGAGTGAGGAGGCGCCGCGGGAGTACGGGGACGATCTTCCGGCCGCGCTGCGGGCGGCCCGGCGTGGCGGGGACGCGTACGGGGCGCGGTGGCGGACCGAGGTGCGGCGGCTGCGGGGCGCCGTGGAGGGCGGGGACGGCGGGCGCGGGCGGCAGCGGGTCGGTGAGGAGGCCCTCGCCGGGCTGGTGGCGGCTCTGGCGTTCCCCGAGCGGGTGGCCAGGAAGGACGGCGGTTCGTATCTGATGGTGTCCGGTACCCGGGCGGAGCTGCCGGAGGCGTCGGCGCTGCGCGGGGCGCCGTGGATCGCCGTCGCCGTGGCCGACCGGCCCGTGGGAAGGGGACACGCGCGCGTGCAGCTCGGTGCGGTCGTCGACGAGGACACCGCCCGGCTCGCGGCCGGGGCGCTGCTGACGGAACGGGACGAGGTGCACTGGGCCGACGGCGACGTGGTGGCCCGGCGCGTCGAGCGGCTCGGGGCGGTGGAGCTGGCGGTGCGGCCCCTCGCCGACGCCGGCCCCGGTCTCGTGCGGGGCGCGTTGCTGGAGGGTTTGCGGCGGGAGGGGTTCGGGCTGCTGCGCCGGTCGGCCGACGGCGACCTGCTGCGCCGGCGGCTCGCGTTCCTGCGGATGCATCTCGGTGAGCCCTGGCCGGACGTCGGCGACGACGCGCTCCTCGCGCGCGCGGACGAGTGGCTGGAGCCCGAGCTGAGCCGGGCGCGGCGACGGGCCGACCTGGGGCGGATCGACACCGGGCAGGCATTGACGCGGCTGCTGCCCTGGGCCTCCGGGGAGGCGGGGCGGCTCGACGAGCTGGCCCCGGAGCGGATCGCCGTCCCCAGTGGGTCCAGGATCCGGATCGACTATGCCGACCCCGAACAGCCCGTCCTCGCGGTGAAGTTGCAGGAGATGTTCGGGCTCCAGCGGTCACCGGAGGTCGCCGGGGTGCCGCTCCTGGTGCATCTTCTCTCCCCGGCCGGCCGTCCCGCCGCGGTCACGGCCGACCTGGCCTCGTTCTGGAGGGACGGCTACAGGGGCGTACGGGCGGAGCTGCGCGGCCGGTACCCGAAGCACCCGTGGCCCGAGGACCCGGCCACGGCGGAGCCGACGCGGTACACGAAGGCCCGGCTCGCCAAGTGACCGCTGTCCGGCGGGGGTCGAGTGCCCCCGCCGGGCTTCGACCGGTGCCTACGCCTCCGGTTCGGTCGACGGCTCGGTGGACGGGGCGGACGGGGACGGGTCGGCCGACGGGTCCGGCGTGGATTCGGCCGCCTCGGCCACCTTCAGGGTGATGTCGAGCTTGCCGCCGCCCGGCGTGGTGAGCCGGAGGATGTACGTGCCCTCGGCGTCGTCCGCGTACAGCTTCGGCAGCTCCAGCAGGCCCTTGGCGTCGGTCTTCCGGCCGGTCAGGGTGCGCACGGCCTTGCCGTCGGCGTCCTTGAAGTAGGGGCCCTTGTCGTTCTCGGCCGGGTCGGTCTCCGACTTGACGAGGGTGGCGGTGACGGCGACCTTGTCCGCGACGGCGCCCTTGAGCGTGGCCTTCACCTCGACCGGGTCGGCGAACTCGCCGCCCGGCGTGCAGGTCAGCGCCGTCTCGGTGGTGCGGGTCAGGGCGTCGGCGACGCGCTCGGTGACGGTGGCCTTGTAGTCCAGGACCGGGACGGTGCGGCCGATCACGGTGGCGCGGACGGTGAATCCGCCGGTCTGCTCGCCCGCCACCAGCGCGGGCGCCACGGCCACGCCCGAGGCGTTGGTGGTGACCGCGGCGACCTTCTCGCCGCCGGTGAAGGTGGCGTCCGTGTCGCCCAGGACCGTGAAGCGGATGCGCACCTTGCCGACGGCGTCTCCGGCCTCGGTCTCGGCACGGGCGCTGATCTTCTCGGCGAAGGTGTCGCCCGCGGTCGCGGTGAGACCCTTGGTGCCGGCGTTCTCCAGGTGGTGAACGGTGTCGGTGGGCGTCGGGGTGGGCGTGGGGGTTCCGGTCGGCGGTGCGGGGTCCGTCGGGGGTTCGGTGCTCGGGCTGCCGGGGCCGGTGGGCCCGCCCGACGCCGGCGGCTTGCTCGGGGTCGGGTCCGGGCTGGGCGTCGACGCGCCCGGGGCCTGGGAGCTCGCACCCGTGCGGCCCGGCGAGGGACTGGCGCCCGCGCGGGTGTCGTCGCTGCGGCCGACCGGGAGGCTGCCGGTGCCGTCCGGGATCTCGTGGGTGCCCTTGCGGTAGTGCTCCAGCCACGACAGGACCGTGTTCAGGTAGTCCTGCGAGTTGTTGTAGCTGAGGATCGCGCGGTTGAGGTCGGCCTGGTCGGACAGGTTCCAGTCGTAGCGGCACAGGTAGTGGCCGGCGGCGAGTGCGGCGTCGTAGACGTTGTTGGGGTCTTCCTTGCCGTCGCCGTTGCCGTCGCGGCCGGCCCACGCCCAGGTGGACGGGATGAACTGCATGGGGCCGACGGCGTTGTCGTAGCTGCTGTTGCCGTCGTAGACGCCGTTGTCGGTGTCCTTGATGAGCGCGAAGCCGTTGCCGTCCAGCTGCGGGCCGATGATCCTGCCGATCGTGGTGCCGTTCGCGTCCACGCGGCCGCCGCGCGCCTGGCCGGACTCCACCTTGCCGATGGCGGCGAGCAGTTGCCAGGGCAGGTTGCAGCCGGGCTTGGCCCGGCGCAGCTCCGCCTCGGCCTTCTTGTAGGCGTCGAGGACGGTCGCGGGAATGCCGGTCTCGGTCGCGCCCAGGGACGTGGGCGTGCCCGTGGTCGGGGCGGGGCTGGGGCTGTTGAGGGGCGGCAGGTCGGTGTAGTAGGGCGAGTTGCCGGTGGCGCTCTCCGCGGAGGGCGTGTCGGACGTCGGCATGTTGTCGGCGGTGGTCTGTCTGCCGTTGCCGTCGGCCGTCACGTCGGGGGCCTGGGACGCGGACAGGGCCGCGACCGCGACCGCCGCCACGGTGGTGGTGACCGCCGCCTTGCGGAGCCTCCTGTCGAAATGCGCCGCCATAGAGTGAACCCCTCCCCTGGACGCCCGCGCGTCCTTCTCCGTCCGTCTTCTGCTGTCGTACTCGCCCGTTGTACCCGCTGTAACCGCCCTGTTGTGACGATCGACGGGCACCGACGGTTGCACCGCGCTCCTGCGAGCACGGTGATCGTCTGTTCGACCCGTACGGTGCCGCAGGCGACCCTACGACAACTTGCTTTGCACGGGCACCCGTTCACGCCCGATATTCACCACTTGGCCATATGCGCCCCGGGGCCCTGCGGCCGTACTCAGTACGGAGCGGGACCGCCGTGGCGCCCACCCGGGGTGTCGGCGGACGCGACGAACACGGTGAAGGTGCGGGCGGGGCGGGTGCGCGGCAGCAGGGTGAGGGCCAGCGCGAGGTAACCGCGGGCCAGGTCGGCCCACACCTGCCAGGCGGGTGTCTCGTGCGGGGCGCGGGCCGTGGAGGCCGCGAGGGCCCGGCGGTGGGCGAGTCTGCGGCGGAGGCCCTTCGCGGTGCGGTGCAGGGCCGTCGTGAGGGTGGTGGGGGTGCGGCCGGTACTTGCGCCCGGTGCGAAGACCGGGACGGGGAGATGTGGCACGCGGGCGGGTCCGTCTGTGCGTGCCCGTGCCGGTGTCGTCCGGTGGTGGAGCATGCGTATACCCATGCCCGCATCCTCTGGGGAGAGCGGGGGCGGGGCGTTTCCGCGGGGGCCAGCGGAGTGACGGGGGCGGTCGGGGTGAGGGAACGGGCAGGTCGGGAGGGTTGGTGGGTGGGGCCGGTGTTCCTGCGGGGCGGGCCCGTGCCGGGGTGTGCCCAGCACGGGCCTACGGCGGGGGCACCCGGCGGTGCGCGGCCCGGCGTTGCGGAGTGCCCCGCGTCGGCGCGGGCGCGGGGCGGGGGCGCGGCCCGGCGTTGCGGGGTGCCTCCCCCAGTGCCTGAACGGCCTGGGAGGTACCCCCACCGCCCACCCGTGCCGCCCCAGCGGCACGACTGCCCGCAGCGACGGCAGGAGCGGCGGCAGCAGCGACGGCTGTGCGACAGCGGCGCGGCAGCGGCAACGGCAACGGCAACGGCAACGGCAACGGCAACGGGAGCAGGGGTGTCCGCGGACTAGGGGTTAGTGTGCTGCCGACTCCCAGTCTCGGCCTGCGCCTACCGAGACGCCCAGGGGGACGCTGAGCTGTACCGCGTCGGCCATTTCGCGGCGGACCAGTTCCTCCGCCGCCGCGCGCTCGCCCGGGGCGATCTCCAGGACGATTTCGTCGTGGACCTGGAGGAGCATGCGGGACTCCAGGCCGGCCTCGCGCAGCGCCTTGTCCACGTTGAGCATGGCGATCTTGACGATGTCGGCCGCCGTGCCCTGGATCGGCGCGTTCAGGGCCATGCGCTCGGCCGCCTCGCGGCGCTGGCGGTTGTCGCTGTTGAGGTCGGGCAGGTAACGGCGGCGGCCGAAGAGGGTCGCCGTGTAGCCCGTGGCCCGTGCCTCGTCGACGACCCGGCGCAGATAGTCGCGCACGCCGCCGAAGCGCTCGAAGTAGGCGTCCATGAGGCCGCGGGCCTCGGCCGCCTCGATGTTGAGCTGCTGGGAGAGACCGAAGGCGGACAGGCCGTACGCCAGCCCGTAGGACATGGCCTTGATCTTGCGGCGCATCTCCGCGTCCACGGCCGACTGCTCGACGGAGAAGACCTGGGCCGCGGCGGTGGTGTGCAGGTCCTCGCCGGAGGTGAACGCCTCGGTCAGGCCCGCGTCCTCGGACAGGTGGGCCATCACCCGCAGCTCGATCTGGCTGTAGTCGGCCGTCATCAGGGACTCGAAGCCCTCGCCGACCACGAAGCCGCGGCGGATGGCGCGGCCCTCGTCGGTGCGGACCGGGATGTTCTGCAGGTTCGGGTCCGTGGAGGAGAGGCGGCCGGTCGCGGCCACCGTCTGGTTGAACGTGGTGTGGATGCGGCCGTCCGCGGCGATGGTCTTGATCAGGCCCTCGACCGTGACGCGCAGCTTGGCCTGCTCGCGGTGGCGGAGCATGATCACCGGCAGTTCGTTGTCCGTCTGGGCGGCGAGCCAGGCCAGGGCGTCGGCGTCGGTGGTGTAGCCGGTCTTGGTCTTCTTGGTCTTCGGCAGGTTCAGCTCGCCGAAGAGGACTTCCTGGAGCTGCTTGGGCGAGCCCAGGTTGAATTCTCGACCGGCCGCCGCGTGCGCCTCCTTCACCGCCTGCTGGACGGCGCCCGCGAACATCTGCTCCATGGCCTGGAGGTGCTCCCGGTCGGCCGCGATGCCGTGCCGCTCCATGCGGGCGAGCAGCGCGGAGGTGGGCAGCTCCACGTCGCGCAGCAGGTCTGCGGCGCCGACGTCCGCCAGGCGGCTCTCGAAGGCCTCGCCCAGGTCGAGGACGGCGCGGGCCTGCACCATCAGCGCCTCGGCCTCGGCGCCCTCGTCCGCGCCGAAGGCGAGCTGTCCGTCGGCCGCGGCGGCGGGGGCCAGCTCGCGGTGCAGGTACTCCAGGGACAGCGCGTCCAGATCGAAGGAGCGGCGGCCCGGCTTGACCAGGTAGGCGGCCAGCGCGGTGTCCATGCCCACGCCCGCGACGCTCCAGCCGTGCTCGGCGAAGACGCGCATCGCGCCCTTGGCGTTGTGCAGGACCTTCGGCCGGTCCGGGTCGGCGAGCCAGGCGCGGAACGCCGTCTCGTCGGCCTCGTCGGTCTCCGTCGGGTCGAACCAGGCGGCCTTCCCGTCGGCCGCGGCCAGCGCGACCTCGGTGACCGAGCCGGTGCCCAGCGCCCAGGTGTCGACCGTGGCCACGCCTAGCGGCTGGTCTCCGTGCCCGGCGAGCCAGCCGGCCAGCTCGCCCGTGCCGAGCACCGTGCCGTCCAGCTCCACGCCGTCCGCGACGACGGGGGCGGTCTCGGCCTCCTCGGCGCCCGGGTCGACGGCGTAGAGCCGCTCGCGCAGGGAGGGATTGCGGATCTCCAGGGTGTCCAGGATCACCGCGACACCCTTGCGGTCGTACGCGGTCCGCTCCAGGTCGGTGACCGTCCTCGGCAGCTCGACGCGCCGCTCCAGCTCGGTGAGCCGGCGGTTGAGCTTGACGGACTCCAGGTGGTCGCGCAGGTTCTGCCCGGCCTTGCCCTTGACCTCGTCGACGCGCTCTACCAGCTCGGCGAAGGACCCGAACTGGTTGATCCACTTCGCGGCCGTCTTCTCGCCGACGCCGGGGATGCCGGGGAGGTTGTCGGAAGGGTCGCCGCGCAGCGCCGCGAAGTCGGGGTACTGGGCGGGGGTCAGTCCGTACTTCTCGAAGACCTTCTCCGGGGTGAAGCGGGTCAGCTCGGAGACGCCCTTGGTCGGATAGAGCACCGTGGTGTGCTCGCTGACCAGCTGGAAGGAGTCCCGGTCGCCGGTGACGATCAGCACGTCGAAGCCCTCGGCCTCGGCCTGGGTGGCGAGGGTGGCGATGACGTCGTCCGCCTCGAAGCCCTCGACGGCGAAACGGGGCACGTGCATGGAGTCGAGCAGCTCGCCGATCAGCTCCACCTGCCCCTTGAACTCGTCCGGGGTCTTGGAGCGGTTCGCCTTGTACTCGGTGAACTCCTCGGACCGCCAGGTCTTGCGGGAGACGTCGAACGCCACCGCGAAGTGCGTGGGCGCCTCGTCACGCAGGGTGTTGGCCAGCATCGACGCGAAGCCGTAGATCGCGTTGGTCGGCTGGCCCGTCGCGGTCGTGAAGTTCTCCGCGGGCAGCGCGAAGAACGCGCGGTACGCCAGCGAGTGCCCGTCCATGAGCATGAGCCGCGGTCGGCCGCCGGAGGTGCTGTCGGTCTTCTTCGATGCTGTCTTCGCCACGACTCCGATCCTGCCATGCGCCACTGACAGTCGGCTCCGCCCTCGCCGTTCCGCGGCTTCCCGCATCGCCCCGCGCCGGGCCCGCGACCGGGACACCGCGGGTTCCGCAAGCTTTGCTCACCATCTCCGCCCCGCCCGGGCGGTCTCGATGTCGGCGGGGCGTGCGAGGATCGGAGACCTACTTCACAACGCGTAAGCGAAGGAGCGCGCGATGGCGACCAAGCCGCCCAAGGGTGATCCGGTTCAGGACGCGCCGCAGGTCTCGGAGCCCCAGCACGCGGCGGCGGGCATCCCGGCGATCGGCCACACCCTGCGGGTCGCGCAGCGGCAGATGGGGGTGAAGCGGACGGCGCTGACGCTGCTGCGCGTCAACCAGAAGAACGGCTTCGACTGCCCGGGCTGCGCCTGGCCGGAGGGCGACCACCGGCACAAGGCGGAGTTCTGCGAGAACGGCGCGAAGGCGGTGGCCGAGGAGGCCACCCTGCGCCGCGTCACCCCGGAGTTCTTCGCCGCGCACCCCGTGGCCGACCTCGCGACCCGCAGCGGCTACTGGCTGGGCCAGCAGGGCCGGCTGACGCACCCGGTGTACCTGCCGGAGGGCGGCGAGCACTACGAGCCGGTCACCTGGGAGCGCGCCTTCGACATCGTCGCCGGGGAGATCGCCGCCCTCGGCTCGCCCGACGAGGCCGTCTTCTACACCTCGGGGCGCACCAGCAACGAGGCGGCGTTCCTCTACCAGCTCTTCGCCCGCGAGCTGGGCACCAACAACCTGCCGGACTGCTCCAACATGTGCCACGAGTCGTCCGGCTCGGCCCTGTCCGAGACCATCGGCGTCGGCAAGGGCAGCGTCCTGCTGGAGGACCTCTACAAGTCCGACCTGATCATCGTGGCGGGCCAGAACCCGGGCACCAACCACCCGCGGATGCTCTCCGCCCTGGAGAAGGCCAAGGCGAACGGCGCGCGGATCATCAGCGTCAATCCGCTGCCCGAGGCCGGCCTGGAGCGCTTCAAGAACCCGCAGACCCCCAAGGGGCTCACCGCGGGCGCCTCCCTCACCGACCTGTTCCTGCAGATCCGCCTCGGCGGCGACCAGGCCCTCTTCCGGCTCCTCAACAAGCTGATCCTGGAGACCGAGGGCGCGGTCGACGAGTCCTTCGTCGAGGAACACACGCACGGCTACGAGGAGTTCGCCGCGGCCGCCCGTGCCGCCGACTGGGACGAGACACTCGCCGCGACCGGTCTCACGCGCGCGGAGATCGAGGAGGCGCTGCGCATGGTGCTCGCCTCGGAGCGCACCATCGTGTGCTGGGCGATGGGCCTGACCCAGCACAAGCACTCGGTGCCCACGATCCGCGAGGTCGTCAACTTCCTGCTCCTGCGCGGCAACATCGGCCGTCCCGGCTCGGGTGTCTGCCCGGTGCGCGGCCACTCCAACGTGCAGGGCGACCGCACGATGGGCATCTTCGAGCGGCCCGCGCCCGCCTTCCTGGACGCCCTGGAGAAGGAGTTCGGCTTCGCCCCGCCGCGCGAGCACGGCTACGACGTCGTACGGGCGATCCGCGCGCTGCGCGACGGCGAGGCGAAGGTGTTCTTCGCCATGGGCGGCAACTTCGTCTCCGCCTCCCCCGACACGGAGGTCACCGAGGCGGCCATGCGCCGCGCGCGGCTCACCGTGCACGTGTCGACGAAGCTGAACCGCTCGCACGCGGTCACGGGCGCACGCGCCCTGATCCTGCCGACGCTGGGCCGCACCGAGCGCGACGTCCAGGGCGGCGGCGAGCAGTTCGTCACCGTCGAGGACTCCATGGGCATGGTGCACGCCTCCCGGGGCCGGCTGGAGCCCGCGAGCCGGGAGCTGCTGTCCGAGCCCGCGATCGTGTGCCGGCTGGCGCGCCGGGTGCTGGGCGAGGACAGCCGCACGCCGTGGGAGGAGTTCGAGAAGGACTACGCGACGGTCCGCGACCGCATCGGGCGGGTCGTGCCCGGCTTCGAGGACTTCAACGCGCGCGTGGCGCACCCCGGCGGCTTCGCCCTCCCGCACGCCCCGCGCGACGAGCGTCGCTTCCCGACGGCCACCGGGAAGGCCAACTTCACCGCCGCGCCGGTCGAGTTCCCCGAGCTGCCCGAGGGGCGGCTGCTCCTGCAGACGCTGCGTTCGCACGACCAGTACAACACCACGATCTACGGCCTGGACGACCGCTACCGGGGCATCAGGAACGGCCGTCGCGTCGTCCTGGTCAATCCGGAGGACGCCCGGAAGCTGGACGTCGCGGACGGCTCGTACGTCGACCTGGTCGGCGAGTGGCGGGACGGGGTGGAGCGGCGGGCACCCGGTTTCCGCGTCGTGCACTACCCGACGGCGCGGGGCTGCGCGGCGGCGTACTACCCGGAGACCAACGTCCTGGTCCCGCTGGACGCCACCGCGGACACCAGCAACACCCCGGCCAGCAAGTCCGTGGTCGTCCGTCTGGAACAATCGGCGACCGACTGAGCGTTTGCTCAGCGAGGCGAGGTGAAGCAGCCGACCGGTCACCGCGACCGGTCGGCGGGCGCACAGACGGATCGACGCAGACGAACGGAGCCGGCCCATGGGCGAGCAGCAGCAGGTGCAGTTCCCGCAGGAGGTCATCGACGAGTACGCCGCGCTCGGCGTCGACCTGCCCGCGCTGTTCTCCGCCGGACATCTGGGGACGCGCATGGGCGTCCAGATCGTCGAGGCGTCGGCCGACCGGGTCGTCGGCACCATGCCGGTGGAGGGCAACACCCAGCCGTACGGGCTGCTGCACGGCGGCGCATCGGCCGTGCTGGCCGAGACGCTCGGGTCGGTCGGCTCGATGCTGCACGGCGGCGCCTCCAAGATCGCCGTCGGAGTCGACCTGAACTGCACCCACCACCGCGGCGCCCGCTCCGGTCTGGTCACCGGGGTGGCCACGCCGGTGCACCGGGGCCGGTCGACGGCGACGTACGAGGTCGTGATCAGCGACGGGCAGGACCGCCGGGTGTGCACCGCCCGGCTGACCTGCCTGCTGCGGGACGTGGCCCCCGGCGCCGGGGCCCCGACGGGCACGGCCGGCTGACACCCCGGCCGCACGGTCCGGGGCGCCCACGCCGCCCTTCCCGGCGCCCGTGCCCGCGACGTCACCCGTCCCGGCCGTGGACATTGCCCCCTGCCGCCGGGCGCCATGGCGTCGGGGCATGGGACGGGGAGGGGACCCTCGGCCGGGGGCGGCGTCGCTCGGGCGCCGCGCCGTGCGGGGACGGGCCGCGCCCGGAGGGAGCGTACGGGCCGCGGCCAGCCGCCCTCCGACCCTGCCCCTGGCCCTGGCCGCCCCGCTGATCGCCGTCTCCGCCGCCGCGGCCCTTGTCCGGCGCGGAGTTGTGCGTGAGCGCCGTCGGGTACCGGGCGCGCGAGACGCTGGACGGCGGTGAACCCTACGGCGACTATCAGTCGATGGGAATGCCCGACCGGCAGTACGACATCCTCCGTCAGGTCGTGGACGCGGCACGGCCCGTGAGGCGTGATCAAGGTGCCCCGGCGGCACGGAACCTGATCGTCCGTCAGGTAGGGCAGGCGTGCGCCGAGGAATACCGGGGCGGCGGTCCGAGCCACAGCCCGTGGCAGTCATGAGCGGCGTCGGCCCCGTCGAGGACACCGTCGTCCGGGAGGCGCCGCGGCCCCGGCCGCGCGGACGGCTCGCCCTGCGCTACGACCGCCACCGCCGGACCGTCCTCGCCGCCGCCGCGCTGGTCGTACTGGCGGGCGGCGGCTACCTGTACGCGAGCCGGCCACAGCCGCGTCCCGGTCCCCCGCCGCCCTACCCGTCCCAGGCGATCGACCTCGTGTACCTGGCCCCCGCGACCGGCTCCCCGGGCACGACGGCCGGCGACTTCGGCTTCACGGTGCTGCTGAGCGTGCGGTCGGGACCACCCGTCACCGTGACGCGGCTGACGCAGCCCTACGACGGCCTGTCGGTGGCCTCCTCCCCCGCGGCACCTTTCCAGACAAAATCCCATTCCACCCGCAAGATCATTGTCACGCTCCGGGTGACGGAATGTGAAAAAGCGCCCCGGAATCCCGGACTCCCTTTCCTGGATGTAACGCTGCGTAATGCGCGCGCAATAGAGTCCCACAGTTTCATCCTGGGGACGCGCTATGCGCGGGACCTCTCCCGCGCCCTTGAGGTCGCCTGCAGCAACGATTCCGGGTAATCACCAAAACGCCCCAGACGCCTGAACACGACCGGCCGGTCCTGCGGGTTCTCACCATGCGGACAGGGCGAATCGGCCTGAATTCAGCCCTTCTTCCCAACCAGTACCGCTCTGCAATACCCGATGTCATAACAAGAGAGTCACAGCATGAGTCAGACCCTCCTCCACCTTCCCTGCACACGCTTAGAGTCACGGCCAGTCACCGCGCCGTCGGATTGTCATTTCGGCCCCGCGCTCGACTCGACCGCCTCCACGGGGAAGCGGCCGTGCCAGGGAAAGGACTGATCGTGCGTCAACGTTCGCTCATCGCCATCACCGCCGCTCTCGCGGCGGGGGCGCTCACCCTCACCGCCTGCGGCTCGCGCGACGACGACGGCGGCTCGGACTCCGGCAACGGCGGCGGTGGCACCACCGTCGTCATCGGCGTCGACGCCCCGCTGACCGGCGACCTGTCCGCGCTCGGCCTCGGCATCAAGAACTCGGCGGACCTCGCGGCCAAGACGGCCAACAAGAACAAGACCGTCGACGGCGTCACCTTCAAGGTCGAGGCGCTCGACGACCAGGGCCAGCCGTCCGTCGGCCAGCAGAACGCCACCAAGTTCGTCGCCAACGACAAGGTCCTCGGCGTCGTGGGCCCGCTGAACTCCTCGGTCGGCGAGTCCATGCAGAAGGTCTTCGACACGGCCAAACTGGTCGAGGTCTCCCCGGCCAACACCAACCCCTCGCTCACCCAGGGCGTGGACTGGCAGACCAAGAAGGTCCGGCCGTACAAGTCGTACTTCCGCACCGCGACCACGGACGCCATCCAGGGCCCGTTCGCCGCGCAGTACGTCTACAACGACTCCAAGAAGCGCAAGGTCTTCGTCATCGACGACAAGAAGACCTACGGCGCCGGTCTGGCCGCCACCTTCACCCAGGAGTTCAAGAAGCTCGGCGGCAAGGTCGTCGGCACCGAGCACATCAACCCGGACACCAAGGACTTCAACGCGGTCGCCACCAAGGTCAAGAACTCCGGCGCCGACGTCGTCTACTACGGCGGCGAGTACCCGCAGGCCGGCCCGCTCAGCAAGCAGATCAAGGCCGCCGGGGCCAAGATCCCGCTGGTCGGCGGTGACGGCATCTACAGTGCCGACTTCATCAAGCTCTCCGGTGCCAGCGGCAACGGCGACCTCGCGACCTCCGTCGGCGCCCCGGTGGAGGAGCTCCCCTCCGCCAAGGAATTCGTCGCGAACTACAAGACCCAGGGCTACAAGGAGGCCTACGAGGCCTACGGCGGCTACTCCTACGACTCCGCCTGGGCGATCATCGAGGCCGTCAAGAAGGTCGTCGAGGCCAACGACGGGAAGCTCCCCGACGACGCCCGCACCAAGGTCGTGGACGCCATGCAGGACGTCTCCTTCGACGGTGTGACCGGCAAGGTCTCCTTCGACGAGTTCGGTGACGCGACCAACAAGCAGCTCACCGTGTACGCCGTCGAGAACGGTGCCTGGGGCTCCGTGAAGTCCGGCACCTTCACCGGCTGACACCCCACCCGCACCACAGCCCACGAGCCGCGCGGGGCGCTGTTCCACAGGCGCCCCGCGCGGACTCGCATCCGGCCACATCCGTCGATTATCCGAAAGTCTCGGAGGACATGCGGTGAACGAACTGCCGCAGCAGCTGGTCAACGGCCTGCTACTGGGATCCATGTACGGGCTGATCGCCATCGGCTACACAATGGTCTACGGCATTGTCCAGCTCATCAACTTCGCCCACGGCGAGATCTTCATGACCGGCGCCTTCGGCGCGCTCACGGTCTACATCTACATCCTGCCCGACGGCACCTCCATGCTGATCGCCCTGCCCCTGATGCTCCTCGGCGCCATGGTCGTCTCCGTCGCCGTCGCCGTCGGGGCGGAACGGTTCGCCTACCGGCCGCTGCGCGGCGCCCCCCGCCTCGCGCCGCTCATCACCGCCATCGGCCTCTCCCTCGCCCTCCAGCAGGCGGTGTGGGCCTGGTACCCCGAGGCCAAGTCGGCACGGACCTTCCCGCAGATCGACGGCGGCCCCTTCCACATCGGCAGCGTCACCCTCCAGACCGGCGACATCTTCCTGTTCATCGCCGCCCCGGTGAGCATGGCCATCCTCGGCTTCTTCGTGATGCGCACCCGCACCGGACGAGGCATGCAGGCCACCGCGCAGGACCCGGACACGGCCAAGCTGATGGGCGTCAACACCGACCGCATCATCGTGGTCGCGTTCGCGCTCGGCGCCGTCTTCGCCGCCGTCGGCGCCGTGGCCAACGGCCTCAAGTACGGTCAGATCGACTTCAAGATGGGCTTCATCCTCGGCCTCAAGGCCTTCACCGCGGCCGTCCTCGGCGGCATCGGCAACATCTACGGCGCCATGATCGGCGGCATCACCCTCGGCGTCGCCGAGACCCTGGCCACCGCCTACATCGCCGACATCCCCGGCCTGGACAAGTTCGGCAGCCAGTCCTGGTCCGACGTCTGGGCCTTCATCCTCCTCATCCTCGTGCTGTTGTTCAGGCCGCAGGGCCTGCTCGGCGAACGCGTTGCGGACAGGGCGTGACACCGATGACCACACAGACCACCGCGCCGAAGAACACCGGCGCCCCCGCCGCGGGCGACACCTCCGGCCTCATCGGCATACCCGCGAACCTGGGCCGCGCCCTCGCCACCGGCGGCGGCGTCCTCACCGTCGTCTCCACGTTCCTCGCCTGGACCTGGACCGCGGAGTTCCCCGGCGACCTCACCGTCTACGGCTACCCGGGCGGCCTCCAGGTGCTGGTGCTCGTCGCCGGCGCCCTCACCGCCCTCCTCGGCCTCGCCTCGTACGACGTCAAGGGGCTGCGCTGGCTGGTGCCGGCCGGCGCCGACGCGGCCCTCAGGTTCGCCGCGCTCGCCGCCTTCGCCACCGCCTGGTACACGGTCGTCGCGATCAGCGCCCAACTCGGCGGCGTCGTCAACCTGGAGCCCGGCGGCTACCTGGTGGCCGCCGCCACCCTGATCGCCCTGCTCGGCTCCCTCGCCCTGCCCGTCCAGCGTCCCGAACCCGACCCGTTCGACCCGGACGACACCGGCTGGGAGCGGTTCAAGCACAACAGCTCCCACAACTGGCAGACCGTCAAGGCGGCCTTCGCCGCCGACAGCCCGCGCCCGCTGCGCACCCTGCCCTCCTACGCCGAGATCCTGATCATCGTCGCCGTCCTCGCCGTCGGCCTGTTCGTCTTCACCTACGGCATCGGCACCGAGTACGACGAACTCTTCGTCGGCTTCCTCATCACCGCCGGCTTCGGCTTCGCCGCCCTCAACAAGTCCGGCCTCATCGGCCAGGTCTCCCAGATCACCGCGCGGCACCAGAACATCACCGTCTGCGGCGCCTTCGTCGCCGCGGCCTGCTTCCCCTTCACCCAGTCCGACGACCAGTACGCCACCATCGGCGTCTACATCCTCATCTTCGCCACGGTCGCCCTCGGACTGAACATCGTCGTCGGACTGGCCGGTCTGCTCGACCTCGGCTACGTCGCCTTCCTCGGGGTCGGCGCCTACGCCGCCTCCATGGTCTCCGGCTCCCCCAGCTCCCCGTTCGACCTGCACCTGCCCTTCTGGGGCGCCGTCCTCGTCGGCGCCGCGGCGTCCCTGATCTTCGGCGTCCTGATCGGCGCTCCCACCCTGCGGCTGCGCGGCGACTACCTCGCCATCGTGACGCTCGGCTTCGGTGAGATCTTCCGGATCACCGCCAACAACCTCGACGGCACCTCGGGCCCGGACGTCACCAACGGCTCCAACGGCATCTCGTCCATCCCCGACCTCGACATCCTCGGCTTCGACCTCGGGATCTCGCACGACTTCGGCGGCTTCACCATCGGCCGGTTCGCCAACTACTTCTTCCTGATGCTCGTCATCACGGCCGTCGTCGTCCTCGTCTTCCGGCGCAGCGGCGACTCCCGCATCGGCCGCGCCTGGGTCGCCATCCGCGAGGACGAGACCGCCGCGCTCGCCATGGGCATCAACGGCTTCCGGGTCAAGCTGATCGCGTTCGCCGTCGGCGCCTCGCTGGCCGGACTCGCCGGCACCGTCCAGGCGCACGTCACCTACACCGTGACCCCCGAGCAGTACCTCTTCGCCGGCACCACCCCGCCCAACTCCGCCTTCCTGCTCGCCGCGGTCGTGCTCGGCGGCATGGGCACCATCGCCGGCCCGCTCATCGGCGCCTCGCTGCTGTTCCTGATCCCCAACAAGCTCCAGTTCCTCGACGACTACCAGCTCTTCGCCTTCGGACTCGCGCTCGTCCTGCTGATGCGCTTCCGCCCCGAGGGCCTCATCGCCAACCGGCGCCGGAAGCTGGAATTCCACGAAGAGGCCGAAGCGCCCACAGTCCTGAGCAAGACAGGGGCCTGACCACCATGACCACCGACACCACCACCAAGGACACCGCACCGGGCGCCCCGGCCCCCGGCACCACCATCCTCGACGCCCGCGGTGTCACCATGCGCTTCGGCGGACTGACCGCCGTGAACGGCGTCGACCTCACCGTCAACAGCGGCGAGATCGTCGGCCTGATCGGCCCCAACGGCGCCGGCAAGACCACCTTCTTCAACTGCCTCACCGGGCTCTACATCCCGACCGAGGGCGAGGTCCGCTACAAGGACCGGGTCCTGCCGGCCAAGTCCTTCAAGGTGACCGCCGCGGGCATCGCCCGGACCTTCCAGAACATCCGCCTGTTCTCCAACATGACGGTTCTGGAGAACGTCCTCGTCGGCCGCCACACGCGGACCAAGGAGGGCTTCTGGTCCGCCGTGCTGCGCGGCCCCGGCTTCCACAGGGCCGAGAAGGCCTCCCGCGAACGCGCCCTGGAACTGCTGGAGTTCGTGGGCCTGGCCGCCAAGGCCGACCACCTCGCCCGCAACCTGCCCTACGGCGAGCAGCGCAAGCTGGAGATCGCCCGCGCGCTGGCCAGCGAACCGGGGCTGCTGCTGCTGGACGAGCCGACGGCCGGCATGAACCCGCAGGAGACGCGGACCACCGAGGAACTGGTCTTCGCCATCCGCGACAAGGGCATCGCCGTCCTCGTCATCGAGCACGACATGCGGTTCATCTTCAACCTCTGCGACCGCGTCGCCGTGCTGGTCCAGGGCGAGAAACTCGTCGAGGGCGACAGCGCCACGGTGCAGGGCGACGACCGCGTCGTCGCCGCCTACCTCGGCGAGCCCCTGGCCGACGACCCCGGCGCCGCGGAAGCCGCCGAGGTGGAGGCCGCCGAAGCCGCCCAGGCCGAAGCCGCGGAAGCCGCCCGGGCCGAGGCCGCGCAGGCCGCCGAGGCCGACACCACCACGGACACCGCGGCGGGCAAGGAGAACGACCGATGACCGCACTGCTCGAGGTCGAGGACCTCCGCGTCGCCTACGGCAAGATCGAAGCCGTCAAGGGCATCTCCTTCAAGGTCGACGCCGGCGAGGTGGTCACCCTCATCGGCACCAACGGCGCCGGCAAGACCACGACCCTGCGCACCCTGTCGGGCCTGCTCAAGCCGGTCGGCGGCCAGATCAGGTTCGGCGGCAAGTCGCTCAAGAAGGTCCCCGCCCACCAGATCGTCTCGCTGGGGCTCGCGCACTCGCCCGAGGGCCGGCACATCTTCCCGCGCATGAGCATCGAGGACAACCTCCGCCTCGGCGCCTTCCTGCGCAGCGACCGGGCCGGCATCGAGAAGGACATCCAGCGCGCCTACGACCTCTTCCCCATCCTCGGGGAACGCCGCAAGCAGGCCGCGGGCACCCTCTCCGGCGGCGAGCAGCAGATGCTCGCCATGGGCCGCGCCCTGATGTCCCAGCCCAAGCTGCTCATGCTCGACGAGCCGTCCATGGGCCTGTCGCCGATCATGATGCAGAAGATCATGGCGACGATCGCCGAGCTGAAGTCCCAGGGCACCACGATCCTGCTCGTCGAGCAGAACGCCCAGGCCGCCCTCTCCCTGGCCGACCACGGCCACGTCATGGAGGTCGGCAACATCGTCCTGTCCGGCAGCGGCCGGGACCTGCTCCACGACGAGTCGGTCCGCAAGGCCTACCTCGGCGAGGACTGACACACCGGCGGACCGCACGGCGAAGGCCCGCGCCCCCTCACCGGGGACGCGGGCCTTCGGCACCTCTGTTCAGCCCTTGGACGCCTTCTTCTCCTCGGCGTCCTGGATGACGGCCTCGGCCACCTGCTGCATCGACATCCGCCGGTCCATCGAGGTCTTCTGGATCCACCGGAAGGCGGCCGGCTCGGTCAGCCCGTACTCCGTCTGCAGCACCGACTTCGCGCGGTCCACCAGCTTCCGCGTCTCCAGGCGCAGGCTGAGGTCGGCGACCTCCTTCTCCAGCGCCTTCAGCTCGGTGAACCGCGACACGGCCATCTCGATCGCCGGCACGACGTCGCTCTTGCTGAACGGCTTCACCAGGTACGCCATCGCCCCGGCGTCCCGGGCCCGCTCCACCAGGTCGCGCTGCGAGAAGGCGGTCAGCATCAGCACCGGCGCGATGCTCTCCTCGGCGATCTTCTCGGCCGCGGAGATGCCGTCCAGCTTGGGCATCTTCACGTCCAGGATCACCAGGTCGGGCCTGTGCTCCCGGGCCAGCTCCACGGCCTGCTCACCGTCACCGGCCTCGCCGACGACGGAGTACCCCTCCTCCTCCAGCATCTCTTTGAGATCCAGCCGGATGAGCGCCTCGTCCTCGGCGATGACGACACGGGTCGTCAGCGGAGGAACGTGCGACTGGTCGTCGTCGGTCACGTCGGCGGGCTGGGGCGACTCGGGGGCGGTCACGTGGGCTCCTCGTTCGGGGCAGGGGTACTGCTGACAAGAGCCTACCTAGCTCCTGTATGTTTGAGTCACCGAGGGGCTACACTGACCTTCGGTTCGAAGAGGCTCCGGTAGTCCAATCGGCAGAGACGATGCCCTCAAAAGGCATTCAGTGTGGGTTCGAGTCCCACCCGGGGCACTTTACCTTCGTTTCGAAGGCTCCCCCAGGGCGTCACGGTGACACCCGTTCAGCTGTCGTCCTCCCCGATGTGGTGCACCCGCACCAGGTTCGTCGTCCCCGAGACCCCCGGCGGCGAGCCGGCCGTGATGACCACGACGTCGCCCTTCTCGCAGCGCCCGTAGCGGGTCAGCAACTCGTCCACCTGGTCGACCATCGCGTCCGTGGAGTCCGCGTGCGGGCCGAGGAAGGTCTCCACTCCCCAGGTCAGGCTCAGCTGCGAGCGGGTCGCCGGTTCGGGGGTGAAGGCGAGCAGCGGAATGGGCGAGCGGTAGCGGGAGAGCCTGCGGACGGTGTCGCCGGACTGGGTGAAGGCGACCAGGAACTTCGCACCGAGGAAGTCGCCGATCTCGGCGGCGGCACGGGCCACGGCGCCGCCCTGGGTGCGGGGCTTGTTGCGTTCGGTCAGCGGGGGCAGCCCCTTGGCGAGGATGTCCTCCTCGGCCGCTTCGACGATACGGGCCATCGTGCGCACCGTGTCGGTCGCGTGCTTGCCGACGCTGGTCTCGCCGGAGAGCATCACGGCGTCCGTGCCGTCGATGACCGCGTTGGCGACGTCGGAGGCCTCGGCGCGGGTCGGACGGGCGTTGTCGATCATCGAGTCGAGCATCTGGGTGGCGACGATGACCGGCTTCGCGTTGCGCTTGGCGAGCTTGACGGCGCGCTTCTGGACGATCGGCACCTGCTCCAGGGGCATCTCGACGCCGAGGTCGCCCCGGGCGACCATGATGCCGTCGAAGGCGGCGACGATGTCCTCGATGTTCTCGACGGCCTGCGGCTTCTCGACCTTGGCGATGACGGGCAGGCGGCGGCCCTCCTCGTCCATGATGCGGTGGACGTCGAGGACGTCGCGTCCGCTGCGCACGAAGGAGAGGGCGACGGCGTCGAAGCCGCTGCGCAGCGCCCAGCGCAGGTCGTCCTCGTCCTTCTTCGACAGGGCGGGCACGGACACCGCGACGCCGGGGAGGTTGAGGCCCTTGTGGTCGGAGACCACGCCGCCCTCGATCACCTCGGTGCGCACGCGGGGTCCGTCGACGCCGGTCACCTCCAGGCAGACCTTGCCGTCGTCGACGAGGACGCGCTCACCGGGGGTGACGTCCTCGGCCAGGCCCGCGTACGTGGTGCCGCAGACGTGGCGGTCGCCCTCGACGCCCTCTTCGACGGTGATGGTGAAGCTGTCGCCGCGTTCAAGGAGTACGGGTCCCTCGCCGAAGTGGCCGAGGCGGATCTTCGGACCCTGAAGGTCGGCCAGGGCACCGACGCTGCGGCCCGTCTCGTCGGACGCCTTGCGGACACGGCGATAGCGCTCTTCGTGTTCGGCGTGGGTGCCGTGGCTGAAATTGAAGCGGGCGATGTCCATTCCGGCGTCGACCAGGTCCTTGATCTGGTCGTACGAATCGGTGGCAGGACCAAGAGTGCAGACGATCTTTGCTCGGCGCATGAGCCGAGCCTATGACTTACTGCCGGGTAGCGAATTGGCCACGCATGACCACACAACAACCTTTGAGTAAAGGGATATTGACAAGTGTTGAATTGTGCACCCGGTCGCTCTGATGAGCATTCCGGGGCCGGTCGGGGGACGTTCGCGTTGCCCGCCACCCCTTGACACGCGGCATGTTCAGGACAGAATCTACGCGCGTTGCCACTGCCCGCACGGGTCACCGAGGAGAGTCAGTCATGCCGTTGAACCGCCGCAAGTTCCTGAGCAGGTCCGCCGTGACGGGAGCGGGTGTCGCGCTGGCCGGCGCGGCGGCGGCTCCGGCGGCCGAGGCGGTGGCCCCCGCGCACAAGGGGCACCGGAAGCCCAAGCGGTACGCGCTGACCGTGCTCGGCACCACCGACCTGCACGGGCACGTCTTCAACTGGGACTACTTCAAGGACGCCGAGTACACGGACGAGGCGGGCAACGCCCAGGGCCTCGGCCGCATCTCCACCCTGGTGAACCGGGTGCGCGAGGAGAAGGGCCGCCACAACACGCTGCTGGTGGACGCGGGCGACACCATCCAGGGCACCCCGCTGACGTACTACTACGCGAAGGTGGACCCGATCACCGCCAAGGGCGGTCCGGTGCACCCGATGGCGCAGGCGATGAACGCGATCGGCTACGACGCGGTGGCGCTCGGGAACCACGAGTTCAACTACGGCATCGAGACGCTGCGCAAGTTCGAGGAGCAGTGCGACTTCCCGCTGCTCGGCGCGAACGCGGTCGACGCGAAGACGCTGCGGCCGGCCTTCCCGCCGTACTTCATGAAGACCTTCCGGGTGAAGGGCGGGCCGCCGGTGAAGGTGGCGGTGCTGGGGCTGACCAACCCGGGCATCGCGATCTGGGACAAGGCGTACGTGCAGGGGAAGCTGGCCTTCCCGGGGCTCGAGGAGCAGGCGGCCAAGTGGGTGCCGAAACTGCGTTCGATGGGCGCGGACGTGGTGATCGTGTCGGCGCACTCCGGTTCCTCCGGCACGTCCTCGTACGGCGACCAGGTCCCGTACGTCGAGAACGCGGCGGCCAACGTGGCACGGCAGGTGCCGGGCATCGACGCGATCCTGGTCGGGCACGCGCACGAGGAGATCGCCGAGCTGAAGGTGGTCAACGAGGAGACGGGGAAGACCGTCGTGCTGTCGGAGCCGCTGTGCTTCGCCGAGCGGCTCACCCTGTTCGACTTCGAGCTGGTCTTCGAGCGGGGCCGCTGGCACGTCGAGTCGGTGAAGGCGTCGCTGCGCGACTCCGGCACGGTCGCCGACGACCCGAGGATCACGAAGCTGCTGAAGGACGAGCACGCGAAGGTCGTGGCCTACTCAACCAGGTCGTCGGCACGGCCACCGAGACGCTGACGACGGTCGAGGCGCGGTACAAGGACGCCCCGATCATCGACTTGATCACCAAGGTGCAGGAGGACGTGGTCAAGGAGGCGCTGGCGGGCACGGAGTACGCCGCGCTGCCGGTCCTCGCGCAGGCCTCGCCCTTCTCGCGGACCTCGGAGATCCCCGCGGGCGACGTGACGATCCGGGACCTGTCGAGCCTGTACGTGTACGACAACACGCTGGTCGCGAAGCTGCTGACGGGCGCGCAGGTGCGGGCCTACCTGGAGTACTCGGCGGAGTACTACGTGCAGACGGCCGCCGGTGCGCCGGTGGACGTGGAGAAGCTGACCAACGCGAACGGCCGCCCGGACTACAACTACGACTACGTGTCGGGGCTGAAGTACGAGATCGACGTCGCGCAGGCGGCCGGGTCGCGGATCAGGAACCTCACGTACGACGGTGCTCCGCTGGACGACGCCCAGCAGTTCGTGCTGGCGGTGAACAACTACCGGGCCAACGGCGGCGGCGCCTTCCCGCACGTGGCGTCGGCCAAGGAGCTGTGGTCGGAGTCGACGGAGATCCGCACCCGGATCGCGGAGTGGGCGACGGCGAAGGGCGTGCTGGACCCGAAGGACTTCGCCTCCCCGGACTGGTCGCTGACGCGGGACGGCGAGCCCCTGTTCTGACGCGCGCCGTGTGAGGCGGCCTCAGATTCCGTCCGCCAACGGGGTGAGTGCCCGGTGGTCGCGCGCGGACGGGATCTGGGGCCGGCCGTTCTCCAGGCCGAAGGTGGTGAAGGCGGTGCGGCCGGGCAGCGGGTACGGCTCCTGCCCGGTCAGGTCGTTGAGGATGGTCGCGCTGCGCCAGGCGGCGAGCCCGAGGTCGGGTGTGCCGACGCCGTGGGTGTGGGTCTCGGCGTTCTGGACGTAGACGGATCCGGTGACCGAGGGGTCGAGGACGAGGCGGTGGCGGTCGTCGACGCGGGGGCGTTCGGAGCCGTCGCGCCGCATGTAGGGGTCGAGCCCGGCGAGAAGGCGGCCGAGAGGGCGCTCGCGGTGGCCGGTGGCGAGGACGACGGCGTCGGTGGTGAGGCGGGAGCGGGTCCTCTGCTGGTCGTGTTCGAGGTGGAGTTCGACCTGGGTGGCGCCGATGCGGCCGGCGGTGCGGACGTGGACGCCGGGGGTGAGGACGGTGTCGGGCCAGCCGCCGTCGAGGGTGCGGCGGTACAGCTCGTCGTGGATGGCGGCGGTGGTGTCGGCGTCGATGCCCTTGTGGAGTTGCCACTGGGCGGCGACGAGGCGGTCGCGGACCGGTTCGGCCAGGCCGTGGAAGTAGCGGGTGTAGTCGGGGGTGAAGTGCTCCAGGCCGAGTTTGGAGTACTCCATGGGGGCGAGGGCCTCGGTGCGGCCGAGCCAGTGGAGCCGCTCGCGGCCGGCGGGGCGGCGGCGTAGCAGGTCGAGGAAGACCTCGGCGCCCGACTGGCCGGTGCCGATGACGGTGACGTGTCCGGCGGCCAGGAGCGTGTCGCGGTGGCGGAGGTAGTCGGCGGCGTGGACGACGGGGACGGCAGGGTCCTCGACGAGGGGTCTGAGCGGGTCGGGCACGTGGGGTTCGGTGCCGACGCCGAGGACGACGTTGCGGGTGTACGTGCGGCCCAGGGCCTCGGCCTCACCGTCGTCGTCGAGCTGGGTGCAGTCGACCTCGAAGAGCCCGCGTTCGGGATTCCAGCGCACCGCGTCGACCTGGTGGTGGAAGCGGAGTGCGGGCAGGTTCCCGGCGACCCAGCGGCAGTAGGCGTCGTACTCGGCGCGCTCGATGTGGAAGCGTTCGGCGAAGTAGAAGGGGAAGAGGCGTTCTCTGGCCCTGAGGTGGTTGAGGAAGGTCCAGGGGCTGGCCGGGTCCACGAGGGTGACGAGGTCGGCGAGGAAGGGCACCTGGACGCGTGCGCCGTCGATGAGCAGGCCGGGGTGCCAGCGGAATTCGGGGCGCTGTTCGTAGAAGACGGCGTCGAGGCCCGTGAGGGGGTCGGCGAGGGCCGCGAGGGAGAGGTTGAAGGGGCCGACGCCGATGCCGACGAGGTCTTGGGGGGCGTCGGGGGCGGGGTGCGGGGTGGCGTTCACCGGGGGGTGTGTCCTTCCACGAGGGTCAGGAGTGCCGCGAGGTCGCCCGGCTGGGCGTGGGGGTTGAGGAGGGTCGCCTTGAGCCAGAGCCGGCCGTCGGCGCGGGCGCGGCCGAGGACGGCGCGGCCGGTGCCGAGCAGCGTGCGGCGTACGGCGGCGACGGCGTCGTCGCAGGCGCCGGCGGGCCGGAACAGGACCGTGCTGATGGTGGGCGGTGCGTGCAGTTCGAACCCGGGGTGCGTCTCGACCAGGCCGGCGAACTGCCGGGCGAGGGAGCAGACCGCGTCGACGAGGTCGCCGAGCCCGGCACGGCCCAGGGTCTTGAGGGTGACGGCGACCTTGAGGATGTCGGGGCGGCGGCTGGTGCGCGGGGAGCGCCCGAGGAGGTCGGGGAGGCCCGCGTCGGTGTCGTCGTCGGCGTTGAGGTAGTCGGCGCGGTGGTGGAGGGCGGCGAGGTCGTCGGTGTCGGTGACGGTGAGGAGGCCGGCGGGGATCGGCTGCCAGCCGAGCTTGTGCAGGTCCAGGGCGACGGTGTCGGCGGCCTCCAGGCCCGCGAGCCGTGCACGGTGCCGGTCGCTGAAGAGGAGGCCCCCGCCGTAGGCGGCGTCGACGTGGAGGCGGGCGCCGTGGGCCGCGCAGCGGGCGGCGATCTCGGGCAGCGGGTCGATGAGCCCGGCGTCGGTGGTGCCGGCGGTGGCGGCGACGAGATGGGGCCCGGGGATCTGGGTGAGCGCCTCGTCGAGGGCGGCGGGGTCGAGGGTGCCGGCGGGGGCGGGGACGGCGACGGGTTCGGGCAGGCCGAGGAGCCGGGCGGCGCGGGGCAGGGAGTGGTGGGCGTTCTCCCCGTGGACCAGTCGCAGGCCGGCGCCGTGCGTCTCGCGGGCGAGCAGGACGGCGAGCTGGTTGGACTCGGTGCCGCCGGTGGTCACGACGGCGTCGGCGGCGCCCGTCTCCCGGGCGAGGGCGCGGGCGACGAGGGCTTCCAGGGCGGAGGCGGCGGGCGCCTGGTCCCAGGAGTCCAGGGAGGGATTGAGGACGCTCGCGGCGAGGTCGGCGGCTGCCGCGACGGCCAGCGGCGGGGCGTGCAGGTGTGCTGCGCACAGGGGGTGGGCGGGGTCGGCGGCGCCCTCGGCGAGGGCGGTGACCAGGACGCGGAGCGCCTCGGGGTCGCCCCGGTCGGGCAGGATGTCGCCGGCCGCGTCCGCCACCCGGGCGGCGACGGTGTCGGGACCGCCCGCGGGCAGCGGGCCGCCGCGTGCGGCGGCGCCGGTGCGCAGGGCGTCGAGCACGGTGTCGAGCAGGGGCCGCAGGGCGTCGGTGCCGTGCGGGCCCGAGGCTAGGGGCGGCATGCCCATGAGCCGTCCTTGGGGCACGGGGACTGGGGTTCCAGCTTGTACGCACGGATGCGCGTACGCCCGGACAGCTCAGTGATCGCAACCCGAAAGGGGTATCCCGGCGGCCTCTCCACCGGGAACCGCGGCCGGTCCCCCGCCTCGTCGGGGACCGGCCGCGGCCGGGCTCAGTCCGCGTTCGCCTCCCGCACCCGCAGCGCGCGGGCCAGGTCGTCGAGCTGGTCGGTGAGCTTGCGGCGCAGGGCCGGGACCGGGTCGGCGCCCGCGAGGCACTCCTGGCCCAGGCGCAGGGTGTCGGCGTCGACGGCGTGGGCGGGGAAGGCCCAGCGGCCGGCGGCATCCGCGATGGCGGGGCCGCGGCGGGCGGCGAGCGCGACGGCCTCGGTGTAGTAGCGCGGTACGTAGGCGCGTACGAGGTCGGCCTGTTCGGGCTGCCAGAAGCCCTGGGCGGTGGCGGTGAACAGGTAGTTGGACAGGTCGTCGGAGGCGAACATGGTGTCCCAGGCCCGGGCCTTGGCACCGGCGTCGGGCAGCGCGGCACGGCAGCGGGCGGCGCCCTCCTGCCCGGTGGCGCTCGGGTCGTTCTCCAGCTCGGCGGCGATGGCGGCCTCGTCGGTGGCGCCGAGGACGGCGAGCCGGGTGAGGATGCGCCAGCGCAGCTCGGGGTCGAGTTCGGGGCCGCCCGGCACGGTGCCGTCGGCGAGCCAGGCGGCGATGGTGTCGGGGTGGGCCGCGGTGGAGATGCGGTGGCGTACGGCGATCAGGCGCAGGCCGGGGTGGTCGCCGTCCTCGGTGCGGCGGATGAGGTCGCGGCACAGCTCGGCGAGGGTGTTCAGGGCGGCGGGCCGCTGCTCGGGGGTGACGTAGCGGTCGGCGACCTGGCCGGCGGCGAAGGCGAGGACGCCGTCGACGAGCGCGAGGTCGGTCTCGTGCGGAAGGTGGGTGCGGGCGATGTCGAGGTAGGTGGCGGCGGGGAGTTCGCCGTCGCGTACGGCGTCCCTGAGGGCGTTCCAGACGACGGCCCGGGTGAGCGGGTCGGGCAGTCCGGACAGGCTGTCGCCCAGGGTGCGGAAGGAGTCGGCGTCGAAGCGGATCTTGGCGTAGCTCAGGTCGCCGTCGTTGAGGACGACCAGGGCGGGAAGCTTGCCGATGGGCCGGGGTCCGGTCTGGGGGACGTCGATGTCGAGGCGTCCGCGCGGGGTGAGGCGGCCCTCCTCGCCCGGGTCCTGGTCGTAGAGGCCGACGGCGATGCGGTGGGGGCGTTCGCCGGTGCGCCGCACGGTGAGGGCGCGGCTGCCGTTGTCGCCGGTGAGGTGCGGGGTGAGGGTGTCGACGCCGGTGGTGCGCAGCCAGGCGTCGGCCCAGGCGTGGACGTCGCGGTCGGTCGCGGCGGCGAGGGAGTCGATGAAGTCGGCGAGGGAGGCGTTGGCGAACTTGTGCCGCTCGAAGTGGATGTTGATGCCGGCCAGGAAGTCCTTCTCGCCGAGCCAGGCGACGAGTTGGCGCAGGGCGGAGGCGCCCTTGGCGTAGGAGATGCCGTCGAAGTTGAGGAGGGCGGAGGCGGTGTCCTGGACGTCCTCGGGGGCGACGGGGTGGGTGGAGGGGCGCTGGTCGGCGTCGTAGCCCCAGGGCTTGCGGGTGACGCCGAAGTCGGTCCAGGTGTCGGTGAAGCGGGTGGCCTCGGCGGTGGTCTGGTAGCCCATGTACTCGGCGAAGGACTCGTTCAGCCAGATGTCGTCCCACCAGCGCAGGGTGACGAGGTCGCCGAACCACATGTGGGCCATCTCGTGGGCGACGACCATGGCGCGGGTCTGGCGCTGGGTCTCGGTGACGGCGGAGCGGAAGACGAACTCGTCGCGGAAGGTGACGAGTCCGGGGTTCTCCATGGCGCCGGCGTTGAACTCGGGCACGAACGCCTGGTCGTAGGAGTCGAAGGGGTAGGGCTCGGTGAACTTCTCGTGGTAGCGGTCGAAGCAGGCGCGGGTGACGTCGAGGAGTTCGTCGGCGTCGGCGTCCAGGTGGGGGGCGAGGGAGCGGCGGCAGTGGATGCCGAAGGGCAGGCCGCGGTGCTCGGTGCGCACGGAGTGCCAGGGGCCGGCGGCGACGGCGACGAGGTAGGTGGAGATCAGCGGGGTGGTGGCGGCCTTCCAGCGGCCGTCGCCGGTGTGTTCGGTGACGCCGTTGGCGAGGACGGTCCAGCCCTCGGGGGCGGTCACGGTGAGGTCGAAGACGGCCTTGAGGTCGGGCTGGTCGAAGGCGGCGTAGACGCGCTGGACGTCGTCCAGGAAGAGCTGCGTGTAGACGTAGGTCTCGCCGTCGCTGGGGTCGGTGAAGCGGTGCATGCCCTCGCCGGTGCGGGAGTAGCGCATGGCGGCCTCGACCCGCAGTTCGTGCTCGCCGGGGGTGAGGTTCTTCAGGGCCAGCCGGTTCTCGTCGAGGGCGGCCGGGTCCAGGGGGTGTCCGTCCAGGGTGACGGTGCGCAGTTCGGCGGGCTTGACCTCGACGAAGGTGTCCGTGGTGTCCGTGTCGCCGCGGACGGTGAACCGGACGACGGTCCGGGAGTCGAAGGTCTCGTCCCCACGGGTCAGATCGAGGTCGATCGCGTAGTGGTGGACGTCGAGGAGCCGGGAACGGGTCTGCGCTTCGTCGCGCGTCAGTACGGACATGGACGACATGCTGCCTGATGCGGTGGGCAGGGCACAGAGGCGGTTCGGTACGTACGGTATGTCCGGTCCGCCGCGCCGCCCGCGCGTCTTGTGCGCACTCCCCGGCGTGCGCCCCCGCGGGTGGGGGCGCGGCCCGTCTCAGTCGGAGGCCGGTGCGCCGCCGTTGCCGTTGCTCTCCGCGATGCGCTCGTGGTGGTGGATCACCTCGGCGACGATGAAGCCCAGGAACTTCTCGGCGAAAGCCGGGTCCAGCTTGGCGCTCTCGGCGAGGGCGCGCAGCCGGGCGATCTGCTGGGCCTCGCGGGCCGGGTCGGCGGGCGGCAGCCGGTGGCGGGCCTTGAGGTGGCCGACCTGCTGGGTGCACTTGAAGCGCTCGGCGAGCATGTGGACGACGGCCGCGTCGATGTTGTCGATGCTGTCCCGTAGCCGGGCCAGCTCCTCGCGGACGGCGGGTTCGACGGCTCCGGTACCGGTGTTGCTGGTGGTCATGGGCGCACACCCTACGGGTGGGGACCGGGCTGTCGCAGACCGTCTCAGGCGCTGAACGCCCCACAGTCCTCGTACGGCTCCTACAGTGGGAGCGGCACTCGGGGAGCAGGGTTCAGGCGTCTTGGGGGTAGGGCGTGGCGAACGGCGGACCGGTCGAGCACGGGTTCCCGCATCTGGAGACGGTGCGGGAGGCGGTCACGGCACTGTACCGGCGGCTGTCGTACGACACCGTCCGGATGTTCTCGGCCAGTGTGGCCCCGGTGGACGTGGCGTTCTGCGACACCGACGACCTGTATCTGGGCGCGCAGCGGGTGGCCCGCGAACTGGTCCGGCACTACCGGCTGCCCGATGCCCGCATGATCGTCTCCTTCCGCGAGATGACCCACGCGGCGAACGTGGAACTGACCGCGGGGCCGGAGTACTTCATCGAGCTGAACGACCGCTTCCGCACCCATCGCCGGGACATCGGCGCGGCCCTCGCCCACGAGGTGATGCACGTCTACCTGCACCGTCTCGACCTGGCCTTTCCCGGCACCCGGGCCAACGAGATCCTCACCGACACGGCGGCGACGTATCTGGGCGCGGGCTGGCTGCTCCTGGACGCCTACCGGGAGGACTCGGTGTCCTCGCAGAAGCTGGGGTATCTGACGCCGGAGGAGTTCGGTTACGTCCTGGCCAAGCGGGCGCTGGTGTTCGGCGAGGACCCGTCGGTGTGGTTCACCAGCCCGCAGGCCTACACGGCGTACGGCAAGGGGCTGGCCCGGGCGCGCCGGGACGAGCAGCAGCCGCCGCTCACCGCGGCCGGCTGGGCGGGCCGCCGCCGCTACGCCCGTGACCGCCGCCACGCGCAGGACCCGCAAGCCGCCGCTGCGGCGGCGGACGGCGGCCCGTACGCCTTCACCGCGCAGGCGGCGGGGCAGCTGCGGGTGTCGTTCCCCTGCCCGACCTGCCACCAGCGGATCAGGGTGCCGGTGCGGGGCCGGGTGCGGGCGCGGTGCGGGCTGTGCCGGACGGTGCTGGAGTGCGACACGTGACCGGGGGCGCGGGGCGCGGGGGCGCTGCTTGAATGCCCGTATGACACAGGCCATCGAAGAACCCTGGGGCATCAGTGTGTTCGGTTCGGGCACCGTGCGGGCCGAGCCCTCGTTCGCGCGGGTGCGGCCGGCGGTGGACGTCCTGGAACCGTCGCCGGAGCAGGCCTTCCGGCGGGCCGGGGAGGCCGTGGTCCGGCTGCGGGAGGTGCTGCGGCGGCACGGTGTGCCGGACGGCTCGGTCTCGGGTTCCCGGCTGGGCCTCAGCTCGGAGTACGACGGTCACGGCGGCCGCCGCAAGATGCTCGGGTACCGGTGCCAGGCCTCGTACGCGGTGGAGACCGAGGGGCTGGACGAGTTGGAGCGGCTGATCGCGGACGTGGTCGAGGCGGGCGCGCACCGGATCGACGGCGTCGAGTTCGACGTGCGCGACCGGTCCGCACTGCTCGACGAGGCGCGGCGCGGGGCCGTGGCCGCGGCCCGCCGCAAGGCGGAGGTGTACGCGGAGGCGGCGGACACGCGACTGGGGCCGGTACTGCACATCCAGGACGTGGAGCCGGAGCCCGTCGCCGCGTTCCGTGCCGCCGCGGGCGGCGGCCCGCCGGGCGCGCTGGCCCCGGGAGTGGTGGAGGTGTCCGCCCGGGTCGTGCTGGGCTTCTCCCTGCGGCACTGACCCGGCGCTCAGGCGGGCCGCATCACCTGGGCGGGGCGGCCGCCGGTCCGGAGGACGACGAAGGCGGGGTCCCGCGCACCACCCCGCCGCTCGGCCCGGTCACCGGCATTCGTTATTTTGTTCGCCGCCGTCCCCACCGGCTCACCGTCCGCCCGTCCCGAGGAGCCGGCCCCCGTGGATTCCGAGTCCACCGCCACCACCTGCTACCGCCATCCCGCGGTGGAGTGCCACGTCCGCTGCGTCCGCTGCGAGCGGTACGTCTGCCCGGACTGCATGCGTGCGGCCGCCGTCGGCCACCAGTGCCCCGAGTGCGCGCGGGAGGGGGCGCGTTCGGTCCGGCAGGCCCGGACCGTCGCGGGTGGCCGGATCTCGGCGACGCCCGTGGTGACGTACGTGCTGTTCGCGCTGAACGTGCTGGCGTACCTGGCGGAGTTGGTGCGGCCGGGGCTGGTGGACCGGTTCGCCATGGTGGGCTCGCGGCTGGTCGCTCCGGACGGCACCCCTCTGGTCGGCGACGGCGTGTTCCTGACCTCCGGGCCCCTGCAGGTGGAAGGTGTCGCCGGGGGCGAGTGGGAGCGCATGCTCACCGGCGCGTTCCTGCACCAGTCGCCCTTCGAGGGCACGTTCGGGATCCTGCACATCACGATGAACATGGTCGTCCTGTGGCAGTTGGGGCGGGTGGTGGAGCTGATGCTCGGCCGGGTCCGTTTCGTCGCCCTGTACCTGCTGTCGGCGCTCGGCGGTTCCGTCCTGGAGCTGGCCCTCGCCGATCCCTGGCGGAGCTCGGTCGGCGCGTCCGGCGCGGTCTTCGGCGTGGGGGCCGCCTACTACGTGCTGCACCGCAGGCTGGGCGCCGACATGGTGCGGGTCAACCGCTTCATGGCCGCCCTGCTGCTGTGGCTGCTGGTCTCCGCCTGGTTCACTTCGTGGCAGGGGCATCTCGGCGGCCTGCTGGTGGGCGGCGCGCTGGGCTCGGCGTTCGCGTACGCGCCCCGGGACGGGCGCCGGGTGGCGATACAGGCCGGCGCGGGTGTCGCGCTGCTGGTGCTGCTGGCGGCGACGGCCGCGCTGAAGGTGTCGGAGCTGACGGGCGGAAGTGTTCCCCTATGAGAGGTGTCCCCCAATGAAACGTGTCGGAGTGCTGCTCCTCGGGGCCCTTCCCGTGATCGCCGCGGGCGTGTATTTCGCCGTGCCGGACGACTCGGCGGACCCGTCGGGCCCCGCGGCCACCGCGTCCTCGTCGTCCCCGGCCGCCGCCCGGTCGGCCCGCGACGACGCCAAGGACCGGGCCGAGGAGGAACGGGAGGCGGACGACGCGCTGATCGCCGACCTGCCGCCGGGGCTCGCCGCACCGGCGAAGAAGGAGCTGGCCCAGCAGCTCGTGTCCAGCGCCGAGAACTCGACCACGAAGTGGCGCACCGCCTACGGCAGCATCCAGGACGTCGGCGACGGCGACGGGTACACCGCGGGCATCATCGGCTTCTGCACCGGCACCCACGACCTGCTCATGCTGGTCGAGCGCTACACCGAGGCCCACCCGGACAACGGACTGGCGTCGTACCTGCCCGCCCTGCGCAAGGTGGACGGCAGTGACTCGCACGAGGGCCTCGACCCGGGCTTCACGGCGGCCTGGAAGGCGGAGGCGGAGGTCCCGGCGTTCCGCGAGGCCCAGGAGGAGGAGCGCGATCGGGTCTACTTCGAACCGGCGGTGCGCCTGGCGAAGCTGGACGGCCTGGGCACGCTGGGCCAGTTCGTCTACTACGACGCGATGGTCTTCCACGGGCCCGACACGGACGCCGAGGGCTTCTACGGGCTGCGCGAGCGGGCCATGAGCGAGGCGAAGACGCCGGGGCAGGGCGGCTCGGAGAAGGACTACCTGGACACCTTCCTGGACGTCCGCAGGCAGGCCATGGAGGCCAAGCGCCCGGGCATCGACACCTCCCGCGTCGACACGGCCCAGCGCCGGTTCCTCGCGGCCGGGAACATGAAGCTGGCGACGCCGCTGGTGTGGGAGATGTACGGGGACACCTACCGGGTGCCCTGAGCATGCGACGGCGCCTGCCCTTGGTCCGGTCGGGGACGGGGCAGGCGCCATCAGTGTTCCGCACGCCTTTGTGCGGGACGTTCTTCGGTTGTTCCGTCCGTCGGGACGGTTGTTCCGTCCGTCAGACCGCGAGGGCGCGGTCGGTCGGGCGGATCGGGGCCGGCAGTTCGCTGGCCCCGGTCAGGAAGCGGTCGGCGCCGCGCGCGGCCGAGCGGCCCTCGGCGATCGCCCAGACGATGAGCGACTGGCCGCGGCCGGCGTCACCGGCGACGAACACACCCGGCACGTTGGTCTGGAAGTCGGCGTCCCGGGCGATGTTACCCCGTGCGTCGAGCTCCAGGCCGAACTGGTCTACGAGACCGTTCTCCCGGTCGGTGCCGGTGAAGCCCATGGCGAGGGTGACCAGCTGGGCCGGGATCTTCCGCTCGGTGCCCGGCTTCGACGTGAGCTTCCCGTCGACGAACTCGACCTCGCTCATGTGCAGCCACTGGACGTTGCCGTCCTCGTCGCCCTCGAAGTGGGTGGTGGAGACGGCGTAGACCCGCTCACCGCCCTCCTCGTGGGCGCTGGTGACCTTGTACAGCATCGGGAAGGTCGGCCAGGGCTGGCGCACCGCGTCCCGCTCCTCGCCCGGCCGGGGCATGATCTCCAGCTGGGTGACGGAGGCCGCGCCCTGGCGGTGGGCGGTGCCCACGCAGTCGGCGCCGGTGTCGCCGCCGCCGATGACGACGACGTGCTTGCCCTCGGCGGAGATGGGGGCGGTGACGTAGTCGCCCTCCTGGACCTTGTTGGCCAGGGGGAGGTACTCCATCGCCTGGTGGATGCCGTTCAGCTCGCGGCCGGGGACCGGCAGGTCGCGGGCGGTGGTGGAGCCGGCGGCGATGACGACGGCGTCGTAGCGCTTCTTCAGGTCGGTCGCCTTGAGGTCGCGGCCGATCTCGACGCCGGTGCGGAAGCGGGTGCCCTCGGCGCGCATCTGCTCTATGCGGCGGTTGATGTGCCGCTTCTCCATCTTGAACTCGGGGATGCCGTATCGGAGGAGGCCTCCGACGCGGTCCGCGCGCTCGTAGACGGCGACGGTGTGACCGGCCCGGGTGAGCTGCTGGGCGGCGGCGAGACCGGCCGGGCCCGAGCCGACGACGGCGACGGTCTTGCCGGACAGGCGCTCGGGGATGCGCGGGGCGACGTCCCCGGTCTCCCACGCCTTGTCGATGATCGAGACCTCGACGTTCTTGATGGTGACCGGCGGCTGGTTGATGCCGAGCACGCACGCCGACTCGCACGGGGCCGGGCACAGGCGGCCGGTGAACTCCGGGAAGTTGTTGGTGGCGTGCAGGCGCTCGGACGCCGCCGACCAGTCCTCGCGGTAGGCGTAGTCGTTCCACTCGGGGATCAGGTTCCCGAGGGGGCAGCCGTTGTGGCAGAACGGGATGCCGCAGTCCATGCAGCGGCTGGCCTGCTTGCTGATGATCGGCAGCAGGGAGCCGGGGACGTAGACCTCGTTCCAGTCCTTGACGCGCTCGTCGACGGGACGGGTCCTGGCGACCTCGCGTCCGTGGTTCAGAAAGCCCTTGGGATCAGCCATTGGTCGCCGCCTCCATCATCTTCTCGGTGGTCTCGGTCTCGGAGAGACCGGCTCGCTCGGCGGCGTCCTTGGCGGCGAGCACTGCCTTGTACGTGCTGGGGATGAGCTTGCTGAAGCGCTCCACGGCGACAGACCAGTCGGCCAGCAGCTTCTGCGCGACCGTGGAACCGGTCTCCTCGGCGTGGCGGCGCACCACGTCGTGCAGCCAGTCCTTGTCGGCGTCGTCCAGCTCCCGGACGGCGTCGGCGTTGCCGGCGTTGACGTTGTCGCGGTCGAGGTCGACGACGTAGGCGATGCCGCCGGACATGCCGGCCGCGAAGTTGCGCCCGGTCTCACCGAGGACGACCGCGTGGCCGCCGGTCATGTACTCGCAGCCGTGGTCGCCGACGCCCTCGGAGACGACCAGCGCGCCGGAGTTGCGGACGCAGAAGCGCTCGCCGACCTTGCCGCGCAGGAACATCTCGCCGCCGGTGGCGCCGTAGCCGATGGTGTTGCCGGCGATGGTGGAGTACTCGGCGAGGTGGTCGGCGCCCCGGTCGGGGCGGACGACGATCCGGCCGCCGGACAGACCCTTGCCGACGTAGTCGTTGGCGTCGCCCTCCAGGCGCAGCGTGATGCCGCGCGGGACGAAGGCGCCGAAGGACTGGCCGGCGGAGCCGGTGAAGGTGATGTCGACGGTGTCGTCGGGCAGCCCGCCGCCGCCGAACTTCTTGGTGACCTCGTGGCCGAGCATGGTGCCGACCGTGCGGTTGATGTTGCGGATGGCGACCTGGGCGCGCACCGGGGCGGCCCGGGTGGCGTCCGGGGCGGCCAGCGCGTCGGAGGCGAGCTTGATCAGCTGGTTGTCGAGCGCCTTCTGCAGGCCGTGGTCCTGGGCGACGGCCTGGTGGCGCACCGCGCCCTCGGCCAGCTCGGGCACGTGGAACAGCGGCTCCAGGTCGAGACCCTGCGCCTTCCAGTGGTCGACCGCGCGGCTCACGTCGAGGGTCTCGGCGTGGCCGACGGCCTCCTCGATGGTGCGGTAGCCCAGCTCCGCGAGGATCTCGCGGACCTCTTCGGCGATGAACCGGAAGAAGTTCACGATGTACTCGGCCTTGCCGGAGAAGCGCTCCCTGAGGACCGGGTTCTGGGTGGCGATGCCGACCGGGCAGGTGTCCAGGTGGCAGACGCGCATCATGACGCAGCCGGAGACGACGAGCGGCGCGGTGGCGAAGCCGAACTCCTCGGCGCCGAGCAGCGCGGCGACGACGACGTCGCGGCCGGTCTTGAGCTGGCCGTCGGTCTGGACGACGATGCGGTCGCGCAGGCCGTTGAGCAGCAGGGTCTGCTGGGTCTCGGCGAGGCCCAGCTCCCAGGGGCCGCCCGCGTGCTTGAGACTCGTCAGGGGCGAGGCACCCGTGCCTCCGTCGTGGCCGGAGATGAGCACCACGTCCGCGTGCGCCTTGGACACGCCCGCCGCGACCGTGCCGACGCCGACCTCGGAGACCAGCTTGACGTGAATCCGCGCCTGGGGGTTGGCGTTCTTCAGGTCGTGGATCAGCTGGGCCAGGTCCTCGATGGAGTAGATGTCGTGGTGCGGCGGCGGGGAGATCAGGCCGACACCGGGGGTGCTGTGCCGGGTCTTGGCGACCCAGGGGTACACCTTGTGGCCGGGCAGCTGGCCGCCCTCGCCGGGCTTGGCGCCCTGGGCCATCTTGATCTGGATGTCGTCCGCGTTGACCAGGTACTCGGAGGTGACGCCGAAGCGGCCGGAGGCGACCTGCTTGATGCTGGACCGGCGCGCCGGGTCGTACAGGCGCTCCGGGTCCTCGCCGCCCTCACCGGTGTTGGACTTGCCGCCCAGCTGGTTCATGGCGACGGCGAGGGTCTCGTGCGCCTCCTGGGAGATGGAGCCGTACGACATGGCGCCGGTGGAGAAGCGCTTGACGATCTCGGAGACGGGCTCCACCTCGTCGATGGAGATCGGCTGCCGGTCCGACTTGAAGCCGAAGAGGCCGCGCAGCGTCATCAGCCGCTCGGACTGCTCGTTCACCCGCTCGGTGTACTTCTTGAAGATGTCGTACGTGCCGGAGCGCGTGGAGTGCTGGAGGCGGAAGACCGTCTCCGGGTCGAACAGGTGCGGCTCGCCCTCGCGGCGCCACTGGTACTCGCCGCCGATGTCCAGGGCGCGGTGGGCCGGCGCGATGCCGCTGGCCGGGTACGCCTTGGTGTGGCGGGCGGCGACCTCCTCGGCGACGACGTCGATGCCGACGCCGCCGATCTTGGTGGCGGTGCCGTTGAAGTACTTGGCGACGAACGCCTCGTCCAGGCCGACGGCCTCGAAGACCTGGGCGCCGCGGTAGGAGGCGACGGTGGAGATGCCCATCTTGGACATGACCTTGAGGACGCCCTTGCCGAGGGCGTAGATCAGGTTGCGGATGGCCTGCTCGGTCTCGATGCCGGGCAGGAAGGTGCCGGCGCGGACCAGGTCCTCGACGGACTCCATGGCCAGGTACGGGTTGACGGCGGCGGCGCCGAAGCCGATGAGCAGGGCGACGTGGTGGACCTCGCGGACGTCGCCGGCCTCGACCAGCAGGCCCACCTCGGTGCGCTGCTTGGTGCGGATGAGGTGGTGGTGGACGGCGGCGGTGAGCAGCAGCGAGGGGATCGGCGCGTGCTCGGCGTCCGAGTGGCGGTCGGACAGGACGATGAGCCGGGCGCCGTTCTCGATGGCGGCGTCGGCCTCGGCGCAGATCTCCTCGATGCGCGCGGCCAGCGTGTCGCCGCCGCCGTGCACCCGGTAGAGACCGGAGAGGGTGGCGGCCTTGAAGCCGGGCATGTCGCCGTCGGCGTTGATGTGGATGAGCTTGGCCAGCTCGTCGTTGTCGATCACCGGGAAGGGCAGCAGGACGCTGCGGCACGAGGCGGCCGTCGGGTCGAGCAGGTTGCCCTGGGGGCCCAGCGAGGAGCGCAGGGAGGTGACCAGTTCCTCGCGGATGGCGTCCAGCGGCGGGTTGGTGACCTGGGCGAAGAGCTGGGTGAAGTAGTCGAAGAGCAGCCGGGGGCGGTCGGAGAGCGCGGCGATCGGCGAGTCGGTGCCCATGGAGCCGATCGGCTCGGCGCCGGCCTTGGCCATCGGCGCGAGGATGACGCGCAGCTCCTCCTCGGTGTACCCGAAGGTCTGCTGGCGGCGGGTGACCGAGGCGTGGGTGTGCACGATGTGCTCGCGCTCGGGCAGGTCGCTCAGCTCGATCTCGCCGGCTTCCATCCACTCGGTGTACGGCTGCTCGGCGGCGAGCCGGGCCTTGATCTCGTCGTCCTCGATGATGCGGTGCTCGGCGGTGTCCACGAGGAACATGCGGCCGGGCTGCAGGCGGCCCTTGCGGACGACCTTGGCGGGGTCGATGTCGAGGACGCCGACCTCGGAGCCGAGGACGACGAGGCCGTCGTCGGTGACCCAGTAGCGGCCGGGGCGCAGGCCGTTGCGGTCGAGGACGGCGCCGACCTGGGTGCCGTCGGTGAAGGTGACGCAGGCGGGTCCGTCCCAGGGCTCCATCATCGTGGAGTGGAACTGGTAGAAGGCGCGCCGGGCCGGGTCCATCGAGTCGTGGTTCTCCCACGCCTCCGGGATCATCATCAGCACGGAGTGCGGCAGTGAACGCCCGCCGAGGTGGAGCAGCTCCAGGACCTCGTCGAAGGAGGCGGAGTCGGAGGCGTCCGGCGTACAGATCGGGAAGAGCCGCTCCAGGTCCGGGGACGAGCCGAACTGGACGGAGGCCAGCTGGGACTCGCGGGCGCGCATCCAGTTGCGGTTGCCCTTGACCGTGTTGATCTCGCCGTTGTGCGCGACGAAGCGGTACGGGTGGGCGAGCGGCCAGGCGGGGAAGGTGTTGGTGGAGAACCGGGAGTGCACGAGCGCGATCGCGGAAGCGAAGCGGCGGTCGGACAGGTCCGGGAAGAACGGCTCCAGCTGGCCGGTGGTCAGCATGCCCTTGTAGACGATGGTCCGCGCGGACAGCGACGGGAAGTAGACACCGGCCTCGCGTTCGGCGCGCTTGCGCAGCGCGAAGGCGTGGCGGTCCAGGGCGATGCCCTGCGAAGCCCCGTCCGTCACGAAGACCTGGCGGAAGACCGGCATGGTGGAGCGGGCGGTGGCACCCAGCATCTGCGGGGCGACCGGGACCTCGCGCCAGCCGAGGACGGTGAGGCCCTCCTCGCCGGCGATGGTCTCGATGCGCAAGGCGGCTTCCTCGGTGCCGTCGACCGGCAGGAAGGCGATGCCGACGGCGTACGACCCGGCCTCGGGCAGTTCGAATCCGGCCACCTCACGGAAGAAGGCGTCCGGCACCTGGGAGAGGATGCCGGCGCCGTCGCCGGAGTCGGGCTCGGAGCCGGTGGCGCCGCGGTGTTCCAGGTTGCGCAGCACGGTGAGTGCCTGGTCGACCAGGGTGTGGGACGCCTCGCCGGTGAGGGTGGCGACGAAACCGACGCCGCACGCGTCGTGTTCGTTGCGGGGGTCGTACATACCCTGCGCGGCAGGGCGAGCATCCATGAAGGACCAGTTCTGGCCGTTCGCGGAGTGCTGGGACGGCTGGCGCGGCGTACGCATCGGCTCTCCCGTCGTCGTCATCTGGCATGTGGCAAGTGCCGAGGGACGACGTTGGCCCTCTGCGGTGGGTGCGTAAGCAGGTGCAAAATTTGGTGCAGGTTACATGATGGATTGGTTCTCGGTAAACGGGACAATCCGTTCCAACATGCGGACAGCCAGGGGTGGCGCCGGGGGTACGGCACCCGTGGTGGAAGCTATGGCGACCGCTGCGAACAGATCGATGTCCGCCGGTCCGGGGGCGCGGAGGAAGCGTCGTCGCCCACTCCGCGGTATGCGTGGCAGGCCTCATTGCCCACAGCGCTTACGGCTCATGCCCGGAGATTGCGCGCTCGAAACCAGCGAGTAACGGTTACGAGCGGGACGACCGGCAGCGACCGCGCACTGCGGCTACTTATGCGTGCCCTCGCATAACTTCGAGCCGGGCTATCCTACGACCGTTCCGAACAGGCTGCCCAGGAGATACGTCACACCGGCCGCAGCCCCACCGAGGCCGAGCTGCCGCAGGCCGCTGTACCACCAGCTGCGGGCCGTGACCTTGGCGACCACCGCGCCGCACAGGAACAGCCCGGCGAGCGCGAGCAGCACCGCGGGCCACAGGGCACTGGCGCCGAGCAGGAACGGCAGGACGGGGAGCAGGGCACCCAGCGCGAAGGACCCGAACGAGGACACGGCCGCGACCGTGGGCGAGGGCAGGTCGGAGGGGTCGATGCCCAGCTCCTCGCGGGCGTGTATCTCCAGGGCCTGCTCGGGGTCGCTGGACAACTGGCGGGCCACCTCGCGGGCGAGCTCGGGTTCGACCCCGCGCGCCTCGTAGAGCGCGGCCAGCTCGGCCTCCTCGTCCGCCGGGTGCCTGCGCAGCTCGCGGCGCTCCACGTCCAGTTCGGCCTCGACCAGCTCACGCTGGGAGGCGACGGAGGTGTACTCGCCCGCGGCCATGGAGAAGGCGCCGGCGGCCAGCCCGGCGAGTCCGCTGATCACCACGGTCTGCTGGCTCGCCGTACCGCCGGCGACACCGGTCATCAGGGCGAGGTTGGAGACCAGTCCGTCCATGGCGCCGAAGACGGCGGGGCGCAGCCAGCCGCCGTTCACGTCACGGTGGGTGTGGTTGTCGCGGTGCGCCTCGTGCAGCGCTGCCTCGGTCTCGATGATGGCCATGAAGGTTCCCCCCGGGAACTAGATTGGACTCAGTCTACTTTTTAACAACACCCAATCTACGCCGATCATTTCCGCCCCGCCAGCAAGGAAAGGCTGGGCTTACCTGCGGTTTCACCCCTTCGCTCTCATTCGTGATCTTGCTCGCTCACATGTCGACCGGGTGACGCTGGGCTGGGTTCGGCTGCGGCGCACACCGCACCGGGGACAGATGTGCCGAGGGAGAGGAGAGGCCGCATGGCATCCACCGCCTGCATTCCCCCGGCCCCCGCGCCGGGAGACGCCGTCGGACTCCGCGACCGGGCCCGGGGCGCGCTGCTCGGGCTGGCCGTCGGGGACGCCCTCGGGGCGCCCGCCGAGAACATGAAGCCCTCTCAGATCCGCGCCCGCTGGGGCCGCATCACGGGATACGTGGCCGACCGGCCGGCCGGTACCGACGACACCGAGTACGCGATCTTCTCGGGCCTGCTGCTGGCCCGTCACGGCGCCGCGCTCACCCAGGCCGACGTGGAGACGGCCTGGCACGAGTGGATCGCGGACCGGGAGGAGGGCCCGTTCCGGGGCGCGGGCTTCAGCGAGCGCGGCACGCTGGAGAACCTGCGCCGGGGTCTCGCCGCGCCGATCTCCGCCCAGCACCGGCACGCCTGGAGCGACGGACTGGCCATGCGGGCCGCGCCGCACGGCGTGTTCGCGGCCGGGCGGCCCACGGAGGCGGCCCGGCTGGCGGCGATCGACGGCTCGGTCAGTCACGAGGGCGAGGGCATCTACGGCGGCCAGGCGGTGGCGGCGGGCGTCGCGGCGGCGATGGCCGGGGCGTCCACCGTCGCGGTGGTGGCCTCCGCGCTGGCCGTCGTCCCGGACGACTCCTGGACGGCGCGCTGTCTGCGCCGCGCGATGACGGCGGCCCACCGCGGCGAACGCGCGGTGCGCTCCGCGGTGGTCATCGGCGGCTACCCGTGGACCGACCTGGCGCCCGAGGCCGTCGCCCTCGCCTTCGGCGCGTACGCGGCGGCCGACGGCGACTTCACGGACGCCGTGCTGACGGCCGTCAACATGGGCCGCGACGCCGACACCACCGCCGCGGTGGCCGGCGCCCTGGCGGGAGCGACCCGGGGCGTCCACGCGATCCCGCCCGACTGGGCGGCCGCCATCGGCCCGGTCCGCGGCACCTGCCTGCCGACGATGGCCGGGCACCACGTACTGGAGGTGGCCGACCTGCTGACGCGGGCAGCACGGCCGGCTCCGCCCGGTTCGGATCGGGCGCCGGGGGACTCGGAGCGGTCGCCGTCCGCCCCGGAGCACGTACCGCCGGACGCGGAAGCCCTGCCACCGGGTGGTGTGCGAACGCCGTCGGACACGGAACCAGCCCCACCGGCCACGGCACGAGCACCCCGGACCACGGAACGGGTGCCGCCGGGGCCCGAGCACCTTCCGCCGGCCACGGAAGCCCTGCCACCGGACGCCGGACCGGCGCCGTCGGCCCAGGCAGCGGCAACGGCGGCAACGGCAACGCAGGACACGGAGCCAGCACCCCGCACCACGGAACGCGTACCTCCGGGCGCGGTGCGGGTACCGCGCCGTGCGCCGTGGTGGCCGGGGGACGCCGGGCGGGCACCGGCGGAGGTGGCAGCGGTGCCGGGGCGGGAGCCGCGGGGCCTCGGGGCGGCCGCATCCCCCGAACCGGACGGACCGTCCGCCGGCACCGACCCCGGCGGCACCCGGCCGCCGCCCGAACCGGACGCCCACGCCAGGGAGGTGCGGCCGTGAGCCGGGCGCGCGGGGGCGGTGTCGGGGCGACGGGCGTCACGGCGTACGTCGAAGGGCCCGGTGTGCCGGAGGCGGCGGTGTCCGGCGGGAGCGGGCACCGGCCGGGGGCGGAGCCCGGGACGGCGGCGTCCCGTACGGTGCCGCTCGCCGACCGCATCGAGGGCCTGCTGCTCGGGCTCGCCGCGGGAGACGCCGCCGGCTGGCCCGCCGCACGGCACCGGGCGGCCCGGATGCCCGAGTGGACGCGCCGGCTCACCCGTGAGCTGGACACCTTCGCCGAGCAGAACGCCACGACCACCCTCCCCGTCCCCATCGCCCTGAACCAGCCCCCGGAACCGCTGCGCCTCGGCCCCTCGGACGACGCCGAGTGGGCGGCGTTCGCGGCGGAGGCGCTGCTGCGGGCCGGGGACGACAGCCTGCTCGGGGACCTGAGCCGGGACCGCCGGATGCGCGCCGCGATCGACCTGACCTGGAACGCCGTCGCCAGCGAGGTCGCCGCCGCGGCCGACCGCGCCCCCGAGGTCGAGTCGGCGGTGCTGCCGTTGCGCGCCCGTATCTCGGTGCGGGCCGGGCTCGGCAATCTCGCGGCCGGCCTGCGCCCGCCCGCCACCGGCCACGACAACCCGCACTACTTCGACGACGCCGCCTGCGTACGGGCCTGCGTCCTCGCCGTCGCCCACCCCGGCGCCCCGCGCCCGGCCGCCGACCTCGCCGAGTTCGACGCCCGCTACACCCAGGACGGCGACGGCGTGCACGGCGCCCGGGCCATGGCGGCGGCACTCGCCCGCGCGCTGGACGGCGCCGCGGTGGACGCCTGTGTGACGGCCGCGCTCGCCGAACTCCCCGAGGCGACGGAGATCGGCCGCAACGCCCGCCAGGCCCTGGCCCTCGCGGCGGACGCCGAGAGCACCTTCGCCCTCGTCCCGCTCCTCGAACACCGCATCGTCGACCACGTCTACAGCTACGGCATCGCCGCCGCCGAGACCGTCCCGGTCGCCCTCGCCCTGGCCACCGCCGCCGGGGGCCGCATCGCCGAGGCGGTACCGGCGGCGGCCTGTCTGTCCAGGGTCGCCGACTCCGCCCCCGCGCTGGCCGGCGCCCTCACCGGCGCGCTCGGCGGCGGCACGTCGGTCCCCGCGCCCTGGCGGGACGCCTGCCGCACCCTGCCCGGCTGCGTACTGCCCCGGCTCGCCGGCACCGACCTGGTCGAACTCGCCGCTCTCCTGCACGCCACGCAACCGTCCCGACCGGAAGGACGAGGCACCACCCCATGACCTCCACCGCCCCGAACCACAGCATCCCCGGCCACGGCACCGCGACCCTCGACGAGCGCGTCACCGGCGCCCTCGTCGGCGCGGCCGTAGGCGACGCGCTCGGCGGCCCCGTCGAGGGCTACTCCCCCGAGCAGATCCTCGAACGCCACGGCGGCCGCGTCCACGGCGTCGTCGGCCCCTGGAACGGCGACGCCTGGCGCACCGCCCGCCCCGTCGCCCCGTACCACAAGGGCGACGGCCACGTCACCGACGACACCCTGATGACCCACGCGCTCGTACGGGTCTACGGCACGGTCCGCGACCACCTGGACGCGTACGCCGTCGCCGAGCACCTGGTCCCCGACCTGATCACGAACCCTCGCTGGATCCCGGAGCTGGAGACCGAGGCGCTCCCGCTCCAGCGGATCTTCCTCGCCGAGAAGTGGCTAGTCGCGCGGATCCACTACGGCCACGTGGACCCGCGCGAGGCCGGCACCGGCAACATCGTCAACTGCGGTGCCGCGATGTACATGGCCCCGGTCGGCCTGGTCAACGCGGCCAACCCGGCGGCCGCCTACGCCGAGGCCCTGGACGTCGCGGGCGCCCACCAGTCGTCGTACGGCCGTGAGGCGGCCGGTGTCTTCGCGGCGGGGGTGGCCGCGGCTTGTCTGCCGGGGGCGACCGGGGAGTCGGTGGTGGCCGCCTGCCTGGCCCTGGCCAAGGACGGCACCCGGGCGGCGATCGAGGCGGTGTGCGACGTGGCCGCCCGCCACTCGGACTTCGAGTCGGCGCTCGCCCCGCTGCGCGCGGCGGTCGCCCCGTTCGACACCGTGGGCCCCGACTACCGCGCGCCCTCGCTCGGCGCCCGCCGCCCCTCGCGCCTGCACGCGATCGAGGAGCTGCCCGTCGCCCTCGGCATGCTGCTCGTCTCCGGCGGCGACTTCCGGCACGCGGTCCTCGGCGCGGTCAACTACGGCCGCGACTGCGACTCCATCGCCACGATGGCGGGCGCGCTGGCCGGGGCCCTCGGATCGCCGGTCCCGGAGGACTGGGCCAAGACCGTCGCCGAGGCCAGCCGACTGGACCTGTGGGAGCCGGCGGCGACGCTCACCGCCGTCGCGCGGGAGGTCTTCACGCGTGACACAGGGCGCCGCCGTGCCCACGAGGAGGCGTTCGCCGCGATCGGGGGCGCGGGATGCTCCGGCTGACCTGGGTGCAGCCCGAGGACCTGGTCGGCCACGAGCTGCGCCAGGCACGGCTGGACGGCCGCGACGCGTCGGCGGTCGCGGCCCGCTGGCGGGCGGCGGGCGGCGGCGAGGCCCCGCCGCGGGCGGGTGCCTCGCCCGGGCCCGCCTCTCCCCGCCTGCGTCGCCTGGCGGAAGACCTCCTGGACGAACTCGCCGGCCTGCGCGGTCCACTCGCGGACGCCGAGCCGACGGACCTCGGCCGGATCAGGGCACTGTGCCCCGACTGGCCGTCCCCGCGCCCCGCCGCCACCGTGTCCCCCGCCCGGCTGGAGGCCGCCTGGCTCGGCCGCGCCGTCGGCTGCCTCCTCGGCAAACCCGTCGAGAAGCTGCCCCTGACCGGCATCCGTCGTCTCGGCCGGGCCACCGGCAACTGGCCCCCGGTCGCGTACTTCACCGCCCGGGGCGTCCCCCGCGACCTGCTCACCGCGTATCCCTGGAACCGCCGCTCCGCGCCCACCTCCCTCGCCGAGAACATCGACGGGATGCCGGAGGACGACGACCTGAACCACCCGCTGCTCGGCCTGCTGCTGCTCCAGCGTCACGGCCGTGCCTTCACCACCGACGACGTGGCCCGCGTCTGGCTCGACGAGCTCCCGCCCGGCCGCACCTTCACCGCCGAGCGCGTCGCCCAGCGCAACCTCCTCACCGGCGTCGAGCCCCCGGACACCGCCCTCCACCGCAACCCCTTCCGGGAGTGGATCGGCGCCCTGATCCGCGCCGACGTGCACGGCTGGACCAACCCCGGCGACCCGGCCGCCGCCGCCGGACAGGCGCACCGCGACGCGACCCTCAGCCACACCGCCAACGGCGTCTACGCGGCCATGTTCGCGGCGGCCGTCATCGCCACCGCCGCCCCCGCCGGCGCACCCGACGTGCACGCCTGTCTGCGCGCCGGACTCGCCGTCGTACCGCCCGGCTCCCGCCTCGCCGGAGCCGTCCGGCACGCCGTACGCCTCGCGGGCGCGCACGCCGGCTTCGACACGGTCGTGGACGAACTCCACGCCGTGCACTCCCCCGCGCACCACTGGGTGCACGCCGTTCCCAACACCGCTCTGATCGCCGCCGCGCTCACCCACGGGGACGGCGACTTCACCGGCTCGGTCTCCCGCGTCGTCTCCGGCGGCTGGGACACCGACTCCAACGGCGCCACCGTCGGCAGCGTCGCCGGGCTGCTCGCCGGTTCCCCCGCCGCGCTGCCCGAGCACTGGACGGCCCCGCTGAAGAACCGCCTGGCCACCTCCGTCGGCGGCTTCGACGGCACCGGATTCGACACCCTCGCCCACCTCACCCACCGGGAGGCCACCCGCCCATGCCCGAGCCCGAGCACGAGCACGCCGTGACCCCTGCGTCCCCCGTCCCCGCCGTCTCCCCCGCCCCGCTGGCCGGCCTGCGCGTCCTCGACCTCGCCACCCTCTTCGCGGGGCCGCTCGCCGCCACCATGCTCGGTGACTTCGGCGCCGAGGTGATCAAGGTCGAGCACCCCACCCGGCCAGACCCGTCCCGGGGGCACGGCCCGTCGAAGGACGGGGTCGGCCTGTGGTGGAAGCTGCTGGGCCGCAACAAGCACACGATCACCCTGGACCTGTCGAAACCCGCCGGGCGCGCCACCCTGCTCCGGCTCGCGGCCACCGCCGACGTCGTCGTCGAAAACTTCCGGCCGGGCACCCTGGAGAAGTGGGACCTGGGCTGGGACGAGCTGTCCGCCGTCAATCCGCGTCTGGTCCTCACCCGGGTCACCGGCTTCGGCCAGTTCGGGCCGTACGCCCGCCGCCCCGGCTTCGGCACCCTCGCCGAGGCCATGAGCGGCTTCGCCGCGATGACCGGCGAGCCCGACGCGCCGCCGACGCTGCCGCCGTTCGGCCTCGCCGACTCGATCGCGGCGCTGGCGACGGCGTACGCCGTGATGACCGCGCTGGCCGCACGGGAGCGCACCGGAGAGGGCCAGGTCGTCGACATGGCGATCATCGAACCGATCCTGACCGTGCTGGGCCCCCAGCCCCTCTGGTACGACCAGCTCGGCCACGTCCAGCCGCGCACCGGCAACCGCTCGCAGAACAACGCCCCGCGCAACACCTACCGCACCGCCGACGGCACCTGGGTCGCCGTCTCCACCTCGGCCCAGTCGGTCGCCGAGCGCGTGATGCGGCTGGTGGGCCGCCCGGAGCTGATCGACGAGCCCTGGTTCGCGACGGGTGCCGAGCGGGCCCGGCACGCCGACGTGCTGGACGCGGCGGTCGGCGACTGGATCGCCCGGCACTCCCGCGCCGACGTGCTCGCCGCGTTCGAGAAGGCCGAGGCCGCGGTCGCGCCGGTCCAGGACGTGCGGGACGTGATGGCCGACCCGCAGTACCGGGCCCTGGACACGGTCACCACGGTCGACGATCCCGAGCTGGGGCCGCTGCGTATGCAGAACGTCCTCTTCCGGCTCTCCGCCACTCCGGGCGCGATCCGCTGGGCGGGCCGCCCGCACGGCGCGGACACCGAGGAGGTGCTGACCGGGCTGGGGCTCACCCCGGCTGACGTGAAGGAGCTGCGTGAGGAGGGCGTCGTATGACCGCACCCCCGCTGACCTGGCTGTACGCCCCCGGGGACCGGCCCCGGGTGGTGGCCAAGGCGCTGGCCGCCGGTGCCGACGTGGTGGTGGTCGACCTGGAGGACGCGGTCGCCGCCGACCGCAAGGAGTACGCCCGCGACGCCACGGCCGAGCTGCTCACCGAGCCGCAGCCGGTGCCGGTGCACGTCCGCGTCAACGCCCTGGACGGTCCGCTCGCCGCCGGGGACCTGGCGGCGCTGGCCGCGCTGCCCGGCCTCTCCGGGCTGCGGCTGCCCAAGGTGACGGCGCCGGAGCAGGTCGCCGAGGTCGCCGCGGCCGCCGGTGGGCCGCCGCTGTACGCCCTGCTGGAGACGGCCCTGGGGGTGGAGCGGGCGTACCGGATCGCCGCCGCCCACCCGGCGCTGCGCGGCATCGCCCTCGGGGAGGCGGACCTCCGGGCCGACCTGGGCGTCAGCGGGGACGCCGGCCTGGACTGGTCGCGCTCGCGGGTGGTCGTGGCGGCGCGGGCGGCGGGCCTGGCGCCGCCGTCCCAGACGGTGCATCCCGACACCCGGGACCTGGAGGGCCTGGCGGCGTCCTGCGCCCACGGCCGTGCCCTGGGGTTCCTGGGGCGGGCCGCGATCCATCCCCGCCAGCTGCCGATCATCGAGCGGGCGTACCTGCCGACCGAGCGGGAGCTGGAGGAGGCGGAGACGATCGTGAAGGCGGCCACGGTCCAGCCGGGCGCGCTGGCGCTGCCGGACGGCCGGTTCGTCGACGCGGCGGTGGTGGCGACGGCCCGGCGCACCCTGTCGCTGGCCCGGCGGCCCTCCCTTTCCTGAGCCGTCTCTCCCCGGCACGCGCCGAGGGCGCCCGGTGGATTCCGGGCGCCCTCGGCGGTGTGTGTGCGGCGGGCGGGGTCAGCCCTTCTTGGCGGAGTCGGCCCCGTTCTTCACGCCCTCGGCGTCCTTCGGGTCCCCCGTGTCCGCCGCGTCGTCCGCGTCCTCGGGGGCCTTGGCGGCTTCGGTCTTCTCCGCGGTGTCCGTCTCGTCGGCCCCGGCGTCCGCGTCCTGCTCGGCGTCCTTCGCCTCGGCGTCCTTCGCCCCTTCGCGACCGGTGTCGCCGTCGGCGGAGTCCGCGCCCGGCTCCACCACGGCCTCCCGGCCGGGCCGCTTCCGCGCCGAGAGCACCATGTACAGCACGGCGAGCAGGAACACGAAGAGCGCGGTCCAGTTGTTCAGGCGCAGGCCGAGGATGTGGTGGGCGTCGTCGACGCGCATGTACTCGATCCAGAACCGGCCCGCGCAGTACGCCGCGACGTACAGGGCGAAGGCCCGCCCGTGGCCGAGCTCGAAGCGGCGGTCGGCCCAGATGACGAGCAGCGCGACGCCGATGCACCACAGCGACTCGTACAGGAATGTCGGGTGGTACGTGCCCGGCAGCCGTCCGTCGGCCGTGGAGGTGATCTCCACGGCCCACGGCAGGTCGGTCGCCCTGCCGTACAGCTCCTGGTTGAACCAGTTGCCCCAGCGGCCGAGGGCCTGCGCCAGGGCGATGCCGGGGGCGACGGCGTCGGCGTACGCCGGCATCGGGATGCCCCGGCGCCGGGCCCCGATCCAGGCGCCCAGCGCGCCGAACGCGATCGCGCCCCAGATGCCGAGTCCGCCCTCCCAGACCTTGAAGGCGTCGACCCAGTCACGGCCCTCGCTGAAGTACAGCTGGTAGTCCGTGATCACGTGGTAGAGGCGTCCGCCGATCAGGCCGAAGGGAACGGCCCAGACCGCGATGTCGGCCACCGTGCCGGGCCGCCCGCCCCGGGCGATCCAGCGCTTGTTGCCGAGCCAGACGGCAACGAAGACGCCGATGATGATGCAGAACGCGTAGCCGCGCAGCGGGATGGGGCCGAGGTACAGCACCCCGCGCGACGGGCTGGGAATGAAGGCAAGTTCCATGGCAGGGTCGACGCTACCGTGTCGGACGGGGAGCGCGGCGGGCAGCCCGGCTACGGGTCCGTAACGAGCGGGCGCGCTACTTGTTGGCGTCCTCCACCATCTGCTTGAGCTTGGCCGGTGTCATGGAGCGGTCCTGGTAGATGTTCTTGCCGTCCAGGAGCACCGTCGGGGTGCCGCTGAAACCGCCTTCCTGGAAGGCCTTGTTGGACTTCTCCACCCAGCTGTTGTGCCTACCGTTCTTCACGCACTCCTGGAAGAGGGTGGTGTCGAGGCCGTCGACCTTGCCCGCCAGGTCGAGCAGCTTGTTCTCGTCGGCGAAGGCGTCGTCGGTCTCCGGCGGCTGGTTGTCGTACAGGACGTCGTGGTAGGCGGGGAACTTTCCGGCGTCCTGGGCGCAGGCCGCCGCGTTGGCCGCCTTGCGGGAGCCGGTGCCGCCCATGTTGCCGTCGATGATGGTGGCCAGGTGGTACTCGACCTTGAGCTGTCCGGCGTCGCTCAGCTCGTGGACGGTGTCGCGGTACGCCAGCTCGAAGGCCTTGCAGGCCGGGCAGCGGAAGTCCTCCCAGACGGTGAGCGTGGACTTGGCGCTCTCCTCGCCGACGGGGATCGCGAGGCCGTCCTTGCCCTGGGCGCCCGAGGGGGCCACGATCGGGCCGGCCGACTCGCTGCCGTCGTCCTTGCCCGCGTTCGCGGCGACCACGCCGATCACCGCCGCGAGTCCGAGGACGCAGACCACGCTCGCGCCGACGATCAGCGCCCGGCGGCGCTTGTCCCTGGACTTCTGCTTCTCGCGCTCGGCCGCCAGCTTCTCGCGGGCGCTGCGCTTTCCCTGTCGGTTCTTCTCGCTCACACCCCGCAGAACGAACCGGGGAGGCGCAGCGCGCCTCCCCGGTCCCAGGTCCACTCTTACGAGGGACCTCTGTCATGCGCTCGTCGTCCCGCGCCGGCCGTCAGGCCTGTCCGCGCACGCCCTTCGCCAGGTCGGCGGCGAGCTCGCGGACGCCCTCGACGCCGGCCGCGTCGTCGGGCGCGTCCAGCATCCGCTTGACGAAGGCCGAGCCGACGATCACGCCGTCGGCGAAGCCGGCCACCTCGGCGGCCTGGGCGGCGTTGGAGACGCCGAGCCCGACGCAGACCGGGGTGTCGGTGGTGGCGCGGGTGCGCCGCACCAGGTCCTCGGCCTGGGCGCCGACCGACTCGCGGGTGCCGGTGACGCCCATGAGGGAGGCGGCGTAGACGAAGCCGCTGCCGGCCGCGGTGATCTTGGCGAGCCGCGCGTCCCTGCTGCTGGGCGCGACCACGAAGACCGTGGCGAGCCCGTGCTTGTCCGCGTGCTCCCGCCACAGCGCCGACTCCTGGACCGGCAGGTCGGGCAGGATGCACCCGGCGCCGCCCGCGTCGGCCAGCTCGGCGGTGAAGCGCTCCACTCCGTAGCGGTCGATGGGGTTCCAGTACGTCATGACGAGGATCGGTTTGCCGGTGGCCGCGTGCGCCTCGCGGACGGTGCGCATCACGTCGGCGATCCGCACGCCACCGCGCAGGGCGATGTCGTCGGCGGTCTGGATCACCGGGCCGTCGAGCACCGGGTCGCTGTGCGGCAGGCCCACCTCGACGACGTCGGCGCCGCCGTCGAGCGCGGCCCTGATCGCCTCGATGCCGCCGTCCACGGTCGGAAATCCGGCCGGGAGGTAGGCGATGAGGGCGGCGCGCCCCTCGGACTTCGCCGCGGCGAGGGTGTCGTTCAGCAGCAGCACGTTCCCGCTCACTTCGCGTCCCCCTCGATCTCCGCGGCGCCGGTCTCGTCGGCGGCGACCTCGGCGTCGGTGTCGTACAGCCCGAAGTAGCGGGCGGCGGTGTCCATGTCCTTGTCGCCGCGGCCGGACAGGTTGACCACGATCAGGCCGTCCCTGCCCAGCTCCTTGCCGACCTCGACGGCACCGGCCAGCGCGTGGGCGCTCTCGATGGCCGGGATGATGCCCTCGGTGCGCGACAGCAGGCGCAGGGCCTGCATGGCGGCGTCGTCGGTGACCGCCCGGTACTCGCCGCGGCCGGAGTCCTTGAGGTAGGCGTGCTCCGGGCCGATGCCGGGATAGTCCAGACCGGCCGAGATCGAGTACGGCTCGGTGATCTGGCCCTCGTCGTCCTGGAGGACGTAGGACCGGGAGCCGTGCAGGATGCCGGGCTCGCCCGCGGTCAGGGTGGCCGCGTGCTCGCCGGTCTCGACGCCGTGCCCGGCGGGCTCGCAGCCGATGAGGCGGACGTCCGCGTCGGGGATGAAGGCGTGGAAGAGGCCGATGGCGTTGGAGCCGCCGCCGACGCAGGCGATCGCGGCGTCGGGCAGGCGTCCGGCCTGCTCCAGGAGCTGGCGGCGGGCCTCGACGCCGATGACTCGGTGGAAGTCGCGGACCATCGCCGGGAAGGGGTGGGGGCCCGCGACGGTGCCGAACAGGTAGTGGGTGCGGTCGACGTTGGCGACCCAGTCGCGGAACGCCTCGTTGATCGCGTCCTTGAGCGTGCGGCTGCCGGACTTCACGGCGATGACCTCGGCGCCGAGCATCCGCATGCGGGCCACGTTGAGGGCCTGGCGGCGGGTGTCGATCTCGCCCATGTAGATGGTGCAGTCGAGGCCGAACAGGGCGCAGGCCGTCGCCGTCGCCACGCCGTGCTGGCCCGCTCCGGTCTCGGCGATGACGCGGGTCTTGCCCATGCGCTTGGTGAGCAGGGCCTGGCCGAGCACGTTGTTGATCTTGTGCGAGCCGGTGTGGTTCAGGTCCTCGCGCTTGAGGAAGATCCGGGCGCCTCCGGCGTGCTCCGCGAAGCGGGGCACCTCGGTGAGGGAGGACGGGCGGCCCGTGTAGTGGACGAGCAGGTCGTCCAGTTCGCGGGCGAACTCCGGGTCGGACTTGGCCTTGTCGTACTCGACGGCGACCTCGTCGACCGCCGCGACGAGGGCCTCGGGGATGAACTTGCCCCCGAAGGCGCCGAAATAGCCCTCGGCGGAGGGGACTTGGCCCTCCGGGTCGGGGATGAAGAAGGTGCTGGACATGCGTGTACCTCACGGTGAGTGTCTGATGTGACCAGTCGCCGTGGGGGCGGGTGTCGTGTGTCGGACAGGCCCGTCGTGGCCGGTCGCGCCCACGCGACGGAGTCGCAGAATTCGATACTGCCCCGCGCCCCTAGGCCGGCTGGTGCCATCGCATGCCGTTGACCTGCCCGGGTTCGTCTCCGATGACGTACCGCACGCGGCGGCCGTGCACCCTGCGGGCGGGCGCGCGGCAGCCCCGGGGCCGGCAGCCGCGCGCGAGGCGGGCGTACGGGTCCCGGGGGGCCGTGGTGAGTGCGGATGTCATCGGGATCAGCCTACCGGGGCTCAGCCCCGGCCGTGGCGCAGTGCCGGGTGCTCGCCCGCCGCCACCAGGTCGGAGACCGCCGTCTTGGGGTCGCGGCCGGTGACCAGGGACTCGCCGACCAGCACGGCGTCGGCGCCCTCGTTGGCGTAGGCGATGAGGTCGTGCGGGCCGCGGACGCCGGACTCGGCGACCTTGACGATGTGCGCGGGGATCTCCGGGGCGACCCGCTCGAACGTGCCGCGGTCGACCTCCAGGGTCTTCAGGTTGCGCGCGTTGACGCCGACGACCTTGGCGCCCGCGTCCACCGCGCGCTCGACCTCGTCCTCGTCGTGCACCTCGACGAGCGGGGTGAGTCCGATGGACTCGGCGCGCTCGATCAGCGACTCCAGGGCCGGCTGCTCCAGGGCCGCGACGATCAGCAGCACGAGGTCGGCGCCGTGCGCGCGGGCCTCCCACAGCTGGTACGAGGTGACGACGAAGTCCTTGCGCAGCACGGGGATGTCCACGCGCGCGCGGACCGAGTCCAGGTCGGCGAGCGAGCCGCCGAAGCGGCGCTCCTCGGTGAGGACGGAGATGACGGCGGCACCGCCCGCCTCGTAGTCGGCGGCGAGCCCGGCCGGGTCGGCGATGGCCGCCAGCGCGCCCTTGGAGGGGCTGGAGCGCTTGACCTCGCAGATGACCTTGACGCCGTCGCCGCGCAGCGCGGTCACGCCGTCCTTGGCGGGGCGTGCCTTGGCCGCGCGCTCCTTGAGCTCGTCGAGGCTGACGCGCGCCTGCCGCTCCGCGAGGTCGGCACGGACTCCGTCGATGATCTCGTCGAGCACACTCACGCGAGCGGCCCCCTTTCAGACGGCAAAACGTGTGGTCACTGTGATGGTATCCGGAGCCGGGCACCGGTCCCGCATCCGGCCTTCACGGTCCCAGTACCTGGACGTCCGCGAACGATCAAGGGATCAGCCAGCCGCCGAACGGCAGGTTCCGGACAACGGTGAAGACCAGCAGCAACGTCCCGAGAGTCCACAGGTGGACCGGTCCGAGGTCGACGCGCACCGGGCGCCCCCGGGCCGCGCGGATCACCCAGACGGTCCACAGGACGGCGAAGCCCAGGTAGGCGAGGACGGCGGGCGCGTTGGCGTGCAGTGCGGCCGTCAGGTCACCGTGGACGAAGGCGTGGGCGCTGCGCAGACCGCCGCAGCCGGGGCAGTAGACGCCCGTGAAGCGCAGCAGGGGGCAGACGGGGTAGTGGCCGGGCTCGTAGGGATCCACGCTCCCCACGTACGCGAAGGCCCCGGCGACGGCCGCGAGCACCCCGGCGGGGACGGCCAGGCGGAGGGCCGCGCCGCGGAACTGGATGGTGCCGGTCCGGCTCGGTTTCCCGCTCTCGACGTCCACGCCCGCATTCTGCACCCGCCGGCCCCCGCCCGCACATGAGGGGCGGTCCCGGCACCCGTGTGCCGGTCCGCCCCTCAGGAACTCCGTGGCCGCCGTCTCCGGTCAGCCCATGGCGCCGGCCTGCGCGTGCTCGCCGGAGACCTGGTGCACGGGGTGGTTCTGCTTCGGCTGGCCGAGGCCCATCATCCGCATGATGTAGCCGACGACACCGCCGAGGAGCACGACCGCGATGCCGGCCCAGAAGCCCCACGGCTGGGCCGCCACCATGAACATGCCCGCGATGCAGAAACCGATGAAGGCGATGATGACACCGGTCCAGGCGGCCGGGGTGTGACCGTGGCTGCTGCCCGCCATTGCTTGCTCCTCGTTGCTGTGTGCCATGTCTGAGCAGGACGCTCGCGCCCATTGTCCCGCACGGGGGCACGCGCCGTGAGCGGGGGTGCTCCGGTGGGTGGACGCGGGCCCGGACGCGGGGTCAGCCGCTGGTGGGGTCCTCGCCGCGGTCGATGGCCTTCCACAGGTCCTCGGGGCGGTCCGGGTCGACGGTCTGGGGCCTGCGGCGCGGCCGCGGGGTGCCGTCGCGCTCGTAGCGGCCGGACATCGCGGGCCACAGGCGGCCGTAGCGCAGCGCGAGCAGCCCGGCCAGCAGGAGCAGGGCGCCGCCCACGGCCGCGGCGTACGGCCACGCGGTGTGGGAGAGCGCGTCGACGGTGGCCGAGGTGTCGCCGGCCGCCTTGGCCGCCTGGTCGTCGAGGGCGGAGCTGTCCGAGGCACCGGCCAGAGCGGCGGCGACAGTGCCGGCGCCGCTCAGCGCGAGGACGGCGGCGACGGCGAAGCGGCCGGCGCGGCGGACGGCGAAGACGGCGACCAGCGCGGCGAGGCCGACTATGGCGAGCGCCGCGGGGACGCCCGTGACGTCGCTGCCCTTGGCGGTCAGCGAGAACGCGCCACCGGCCACGGTCGCGGTGCCCTCCGCCCACTCCTGCCGGGTGGCGAGCAGGGCGACGGCCGCGCCGAGCGCGCCGCACAGCAGGGCGACGGCGAGGCTCCGGCGGCCGGCCCGGGCGGGTCCTGCGGCTGGGGTACGGGGGTGAGGAACGGCTGTCACGTACTCCACTATCACCCGAACCCTGGGCGATCCGTCACCCGGGGTTCGAAATGGGGGACGTGAGAATCACCCCACCGCCGGGTGCGGTTGGCCCTGTCGCGCCAGCCGGTTGGCCGTGTGCACGGCCCTGAGCACCGCGGCCGCCTTGTTGCGGCACTCGGTGTCCTCGGCGACCGGGTCGGAGTCGGCGACGACTCCCGCGCCGGCCTGGACGTAGGCCGTGCCCTCGCGCAGCAGCGCCGTGCGGATGGCGATGGCGGTGTCGGAGTCGCCGGCGAAGTCGAGGTAGCCGACGCAGCCGCCGTACAGGCCGCGGCGGGAGGGTTCGAGTTCGTCGATGATCTGCAGGGCGCGCGGCTTGGGCGCGCCGGAGAGGGTGCCGGCCGGGAAGCAGGCGGTGAGGACGTCGAAGGCGGTGCGGCCGGGGGCGACCCGTCCGGTGACCGTCGAGACGATGTGCATGACGTGGGAGTACCGCTCGACGGACATGAAGTCGACGACCTCGACGGAGCCGGGCTCGCAGACGCGTCCCAGGTCGTTGCGGCCGAGGTCGACGAGCATCAGGTGCTCGGCGCGCTCCTTGGGGTCGGCGAGCAGTTCGTCGGCGAGGGCCTGGTCCTGCTGCGGGGTGGCGCCGCGCGGGCGGGTGCCGGCGATGGGGTGCACCATGGCGCGCCCGTCCTCGACCTTGACCAGCGCCTCGGGGGACGAGCCGACGACGTCGAAGCCGTCGAGGCGCAGCAGGTACATGTACGGGGAGGGGTTGGTGGCCCGCAGGACCCGGTAGACGTCGAGGGCGCTCGCCGTGCAGGGCGTCTCGAAGCGCTGGGAGGGGACGACCTGGAAGGCCTCTCCCGCGCGGATGCGCTCCTTGATGTCCTCGACGGCGTCCTGGAAGTCGGGGCCTCCCCACAGGGCGGTGTACTCGGGCAGCTCGGAGGGCGGCAGCGCGGCCGGCGGCTGGGCGACCGCGCGGGTGAGGTCGGACTCCATGGCGTCCAGGCGGGCGATCGCGTCGGCGTAGGCCTCGTCGACGCCGGATTCCAGGTCGTTGTGGTTGATCGCGTTGGCGATCAGGAGGACCGAGCCCTCCCAGTGGTCCATGACGGCGAGGTCACTGGTGAGCAGCATGGTCAGCTCGGGGAGCTTCAGGTCGTCGCGCTCTCCGGGGCCGACCTTCTCCAGGCGGCGCACGATGTCGTAGCCCAGGTAGCCGACCATGCCGCCGGTGAAGGGCGGCAGGCCCAGGTCGTGGGCGAGGTCGCGCGGGGTGTGCAGGGCCTCGACGGTGGCGCGCAGGGCGGCGAGCGGGTCGCCGCCGGTGGGGACGCCGACGGGCGGGGTGCCCTGCCAGTGCGCCTTCCCGTCCTTCTCGGTGAGGGTGGCGGCGCTGCGGACGCCGACGAAGGAGTAGCGGGACCAGCTCCGTCCGTTCTCCGCAGACTCCAGCAGGAAGGTGCCGGGGCGCTCGGCGGCGAGCTTGCGGTACAGGGCCACGGGGGTGTCGCCGTCGGCGAGGAGCTTGCGGCTGACCGGGATCACCCGGCGGTCGGCGGCCAGCTTGCGGAAGGTGTCGAGGTCCATGTCATGCGTGACGTCCATGGCGGCAGACCCTACTGATCCGCGCCGGGCGCGTCGGTGCCCGCGGCGGCTTCGGCGCTCGCGGTGTTCCCGGCGAGGAGCACGTCGGTGTCGAAGCAGGTGCGGGTGCCTGTGTGGCAGGCCGCGCCGACCTGGTCGACCTTGACGAGCACGGTGTCGGCGTCGCAGTCCAGGGCGACGGACTTCACCCACTGGAAGTGACCGGAGGTGTCCCCCTTGACCCAGTACTCGCGGCGGCTGCGCGACCAGTAGGTGCAGCGTCCGGTGGTCAGGGTGCGGTGCAGCGCCTCGTCGTCCATCCAGCCGAGCATCAGCACCTCCCCGGTGTCGTACTGCTGGGCGATGGCGGGCAGGAGGCCGTCGGCGCTGCGCTTGAGCCGGTCGGCGATCTCCGGGGCGAGCGGGCCGGGCCGCCCGGGGGCGTCGCTGGTGGGGGAGCTGCTGGTCATGCGCCCATTGTGCCGCGCGGGACCGACACGCCCCGGAAATGTCCATTGGGCGGACCCGGCCGGCCGCCGTAGGCTGGCCCCATGTCGACTTTCGCCAAGCGTGAACGACTTCTGCTCGCGGACCTGTTGGAGACGGCGGGTCCGGACGCCCCGACCCTGTGCGACGGCTGGCGGACCCGTGACCTGGCCGCGCACGTGGTGGTGCGCGAGCGCCGGCCGGACGCCGCCGGGGGCAGCATGATCAAGCAGCTGGCGTCCCGCCTCGACCGGGTGATGGAGGAGTACGGCGCGAAGCCGTACGAGGAACTGCTCCGGTTGATCCGCACGGGCCCGCCCCGCTTCTCCCCCTTCCAGCTCAAGCAGGTCGACGAGGCGGCGAACACGGTCGAGTTCTACGTCCACACCGAGGACGTACGCCGCGCCCGGAGCGACTGGTCGCCGCGCGAGCTGGACCCGGTCTTCCAGGACGCCCTGTGGTCCCGCCTGGAGCGCGCCGCCCGCCTGATGGGCCGCGGCATCCCGACGGGCCTGGTGCTGCGCCGTCCCAACGGCCAGACGACGGTCGCCCACCGGGGCACGCCGGTGGTGACGGCCACGGGCGAGCCGTCCGAGCTGCTGCTGTTCGCGTACGGCCGGCAGGGCGCCGCGAAGGTGGAGCTGGAGGGCGAGGCGGACGCGGTCGCGAAGCTGCGGGAGACCAAGCAGCTCGGTATCTGATCTCCGCGTCGCTCACTTCGGCAGCTCGGCCCGCCGCACGCCAGGCGCGCACAGGGCGACGACCCCGCCGAGGCCGCAGACGGCGGCGCTGACGGCGAAGACCGGGCCGGTGCCCCAGACGCCGATGGCCGCGGCGGACAGCGGCATGCTCAGCGGGGCGATCCCCAGGCTGACGATGCCGCCGACGGCCGTGACCCGCCCCAGGTAGGCGGGGTCGGACTGGGTCTGCAGGAGGGCTCCGCACATGGCGCCGCTGAGCCCCGTGAGCAGGCCGATGAGCAGCGCGGTGCCGACGGCCACGGGGAGGCCGGGCGCGTGGGCCAGGCCGGCGATCGCGGCCGAGCCGGGGATGATGGCACCGGCGGCGACGCACCCGGCGCGCGGCAGGCGTCCCCGTAGGGTCAGCAGCAGGGCGGCGACTCCCGCGCCCGTCCCGAACCCGGCGAGCACCCAGCCCATCCCCGACGCGCCCCAGCCCCGCTCGTCCGCGAGCAGGGTGAGGCCCACGTTGAGGGGGCCGACGAAGCCGAGGTCACCCAGGGCGATGGCCACCATCAGCGGGCCGAGGACGCGGTGCCGGCGGACGTAGCGGAGCCCGCCCACCAGGTCCCGCCAGGCGGTGGTCGTCGGCGCGGCGGCCGTGTCGTCGGCCGGCAGTTCCCTCATCCGTACGGAGATCAGCAGCGGCACGGACACGGCGATGAGCAGCCCGGCGAACGCGAAGGCCGCCGCCGCGCCGCCGACCGCCACGCCGAGCCCGCCGAGCGGCGCGCCCACGACGGCGGCGAAGCGTATGGCGAGGCCGCGCATGCCCTGGACGCGGGCGAGCTGGTCCTTGCCGGTGATCCGCGCCGGGAGCGCCCCCACGGCGGGCATGAACACGGCGTCGACGGTGCCGAAGACGACGGCGAGCAGAGCGAGGAGCCACAGCCCGGGGTCGGTCGCGAACAGCACGGCGGCGACGGCGAGGACCGCGGCGCACCGTACGGCGTCGCTGCCGATGACGACCCGGCGCGGCCCGAGCCGGTCGGCGATCACTCCGCCGCCGAGCATGAGCAGCGCGCGGGGCACCGCGCTGACGGCGGTGACGACGCCGGCCTGCGCGGGGGTGCCGTTCTGCACGGCGGCCCAGGACAGCGCCAGGAAGAACACCATGTCGCCGACCATGGACGCGGTGTAGGCGCCGACCCAGCGCAGGACGTTGCCGTCGCGGTGGGCGGGCACGGAGGCGCCGGGTGTCCGTACGTCCGTCGCGGACGTGGTCGCCTCAGACACGGAAGGGGAATCCGTAGACGTGCAGGGCGACGTTCTCGCGCCCCTCGGTGTCGCCGGCGGCTTCGGCGGCCCGGCCGCGCTCGTCGTACTTCTTCGCCAGGGCGAGCAGTTCGTCGCCCAGTTCCTTCAGGTCGGCGGGGGTCAGGCGCAGCTGTGACTCGTTGTCGGGGGCGGCGGAGTTCCACTCGGGGCCCCAGGTGGAGCGTTCGTCGAGGTAGCGGCGGTACATGTCGGCGCGCTGCTCGTGGAAGAGCCGGGTGGCCGCGAGGTGGGCGGCGGCCCGCTCGGGGGCGTCCCGGAAGTTCTCGCCGCGGATGCTGACCCCTTCCGACGACAGCTGCCACCAGCGTTCCCTGCCGTCCGCGCTCTGCGGATCGGCCTGCTCGATCAGCCCGTGCTCGGCGAGCTTGCGCAGGTGGTAACTGACCAGGGAGACGGCCTCGTCGACCTGGTCGGCGAGCTGCGAGGCGGTCGCGGTACGCGCCACTCCGAGGTTGCGGTAGAGCTGGATGCGCAGGGGGTGGGCGAGGGCTTTGAGGGTGCCCAGGTCGGTGATGGGGTGGCTCTCCTGGCTCGGCATGCACCCAGGCTAAATCAGGAAAGAAAAGTTGCGCAATAAGTTTTGTGCAACTTTCCTTTCGCATCTTGGTTTCTCCGCCGCTCCTCTACCGGACGGGGTGGCCCGCCTCGCGAAGCGTCTGCTTCACCTGCCCGATCCGCAGGTCGCCGAAGTGGAAGACGGAGGCCGCCAGCACCGCGTCCGCGCCCGCCTCGACCGCCGGGGCGAAGTGGGCGAGGCTGCCCGCGCCGCCCGAGGCGATGACCGGCACGGTCACGTGCTTGCGGACCGCCGCCAGCATCTCCAGGTCGTAGCCGTCCTTCGTGCCGTCCGCGTCCATCGAGTTGAGCAGGATCTCCCCCGCGCCCAGCTCGGCGGCCCGGTGCGCCCATTCCACCGCGTCGATGCCGGTGCCGCGCCGGCCGCCGTGGGTGGTCACCTCGAAGGTGCCCGCCTCGGTGCGGCGCGCGTCGACCGACAGGACCAGGACCTGTCGGCCGAACCGCTCGGCGATCTCGCGGATCAGGTCGGGGCGGGCGATGGCCGCCGTGTTGACGCCCACCTTGTCCGCGCCGGCCCGCAACAGCTTGTCGACGTCCTCGGCGGTGCGCACGCCGCCGCCGACGGTCAGCGGGATGAACACCTGCTCGGCGGTGCGGCGCACCACGTCGTAGGTCGTCTCGCGGTTGCCCGACGAGGCGGTGATGTCCAGGAACGTCAGCTCGTCGGCGCCCTCGGCGTCGTACACCTTGGCCATCTCGACGGGGTCGCCCGCGTCGCGCAGGTTCTGGAAGTTGACGCCCTTGACGACCCTGCCGTCGTCCACGTCCAGGCAGGGGATGACTCGGACCGCCAGGGTCATGAATCCACGGCTCCTCTATACGCTTCCACTTCGACCGACACCAGGACCCGCGAGTCGATGAAACCCTGCACGACCAGCAGGGTCGTGGCCGGGCGCACGGAGTCGAACAGCTCCTTGTGGGCGCGGCCCACCGCATCGACGTCGCGGGAATGTGCCAGGTACACACGGGTCCGGACCACGGACTCGACACCGAGCCCGAACTCGCCGATCGCCTCGACGGCGGTGGCGAAGGCGACCTTGGTCTGTTCGTACGGGTCGCCCTCGCCATAGAGCATGTCGCCCTTGAAGGCGGTGGTGCCCGCCACGATGACCCGGTCGCCCGCCGCCACGGCGCGTGCGAAACCGAAGGACTCTTCCCAGGGACTTCCGCTCTGCACGCGTCGTACGGCTTCGGACGTCATGTCGACACAGCCTCCAGGGCCTCTTCCAGAGTGAACGCCTTCGCGTAGAGGGCTTTCCCGACGATGGCCCCCTCGACACCGTCCGGGACGAGCCCGGCGATCGCGCGCAGGTCGTCCAGGGACGACACACCGCCCGAGGCCACGACCGGGCGGTCGGTGGCCGCGCAGACGTTCTTCAGCAGCTCCAGGTTGGGGCCCTGGAGGGTGCCGTCCTTGGCGATGTCGGTGACGACGTACCGGGCGCAGCCCTCCTTGTTCAGGCGGTCCAGCGTCTCGTAGAGGTCGCCGCCGTCGCGGGTCCAGCCGCGGCCGCGCAGCGTCGTGCCGCGTACGTCGAGGCCCACCGCGATCTTGTCGCCGTGCTCGGCGATGACCTTGGCGACCCACTCGGGGGTCTCCAGGGCGGCGGTGCCGAGGTTGACCCGGGTGCAGCCGGTGGCGAGGGCGGCGGCGAGGGTGTCGTCGTCGCGGATGCCGCCGGACAGCTCCACCTTGATGTCCATGGCCTTCGCCACCTCGGCGATCAGCGCGCGGTTGTCGCCGGTGCCGAACGCCGCGTCCAGGTCCACCAGGTGCAGCCACTCGGCGCCGGAGCGCTGCCAGGCGAGGGCGGCCTCCAGCGGGGAGCCGTAGGAGGTCTCGGTGCCGGACTCGCCGTGCACGAGGCGGACGGCCTGGCCGTCGCGGACATCGACGGCGGGCAGGAGTTCGAGCTTGCTCATCTCTACCGGGCTCATCTCTACAGGGTCTCGATCCAGTTGGTGAGGAGCTGGGCGCCGGCGTCGCCGGACTTCTCGGGGTGGAACTGGGTGGCCCACAGCGCGCCGTTCTCCACGGCGGCCACGAAGGGCTCGCCGTGTGTGGACCAGGTGACCCTGGGCTCGGCGATCAGCGGGTTGTGCGTCTCCTGGGTCCACTCGTGGACGGCGTAGGAGTGCACGAAGTAGAAGCGGGCGTCGGCGTCCAGGCCGGCGAAGAGCTGGGAGTCGGCCGGCGCCTCGACCGTGTTCCAGCCCATGTGGGGCACGACGTCGGCCCGGAGCGGTCCGACCGTGCCGGGCCACTCGTCCAGACCCTCGGCCTCCACTTCGTGCTCGATGCCGCGCGAGAAGAGGATCTGCATGCCGACGCAGATGCCCATGACCGGGCGGCCGCCCGACAGCCGGCGGTCGACGATCCAGTCGCCGCGCGCGGCCTTCAGGCCCTCCATGCAGGCGGCGAAGGCGCCGACGCCGGGTACCAGCAGCCCGTCGGCGTTCATGGCCTTGTCGTAGTCACGGGTGATCTCGACGTCGGCCCCCGCGCGCGCGAGGGCGCGCTCGGCGGAACGGACGTTGCCGAAGCCGTAGTCGAAGACGACGACCTTCCTGGCCGGGGCGGCGCCGGTCAATTCCAGACCTCCAGCCTCAGGACGCCCGCGAGCAGGCACATGCCGGCGCCGATGGAGAGCAGCACGATCAGGCCCCTGGGCATCTGCTGCTTGGCGAAGGAGTAGATGCCGCCGAGGAGGAACAGACCGACGACGATCAGTGCGGTGGACGTGCCGTTCATCGGTTACAGCGCGCCCTTCGTGGAAGGCAGGATGCCGGCCGCGCGCGGGTCGCGCTCCGAGGCGTAGCGCAGGGCCCGGGCCAGCGCCTTGAACTGGCACTCCACGATGTGGTGCGCGTTGCGCCCGTAGGGCACGTGCACGTGCAGGGCGACCTGGGCCTGGGCGACGAAGGACTCCAGGATGTGCCGGGTCATCGTCACGTCGTACTCGCCGATCATCGGCGCCATGTTCTCGGGCTCGGTGTGCACGAGGTAGGGGCGGCCGGACAGGTCGACGGTGACCTGGGCGAGGGACTCGTCCAGCGGGACCGTGCAGTTGCCGAAGCGGTAGATGCCCACCTTGTCGCCGAGGGCCTGCCTGAAGGCGGCGCCCAGCGCGAGGGCGGTGTCCTCGATGGTGTGGTGGGAGTCGATGTGCAGGTCGCCGTCGGTCTTCACGGTCAGGTCGAACAGACCGTGCCGGCCGAGCTGGTCGAGCATGTGGTCGTAGAAGCCGACGCCGGTGGCGATGTCGGTCTTGCCGGTGCCGTCGAGGTCGATCTCGACGAGGACCGAGGTCTCCTTGGTCGTGCGCTCCACGCGTCCCACGCGGCTCATGTGTTCTGCTCCTTCTTGACTTCACGTACCGCGTCGAGGAACGCGTCGTTCTCCTCCGGGGTGCCGGCGCTGACCCGCAGCCATCCCGGCACGCCGTTGTCCCGGACCAGGACACCCCGGTCGAGGATCTTCCGCCAGGTTTCGTGGGAGTCCGCGAACCGCCCGAACTGGACGAAGTTGGCGTCGGACTCGGTCACCTCGTAGCCGGTGGCGCGCAGTTCGGCGACCAGCCGGTCCCGCTCGGCCTTCAGCTGCTCGACGTACTTCAGCAGCGTGTCCGTGTACTCCAGGGCGGCCAGCGCGGTCGCCTGGGTGACGGCGGACAGGTGGTACGGCAGCCGTACGAGCTGGACGGCGTCGACGACGGCCGGGTGCGCGGCGAGGTAGCCCAGGCGCAGGCCCGCCGCGCCGAACGCCTTCGACATGGTGCGGGAGACGACCAGGTTCGGCCGGCCCTCCAGCAGCGGCAGCAGGGAGGTGCCGTGGCTGAACTCGATGTACGCCTCGTCCACCACGACCATCGACGGCCTGGCGCGCTGCGCCGCCTCGTGGAGGGCGAGGACCGTCTCGGCCGGGACCGCGTTGCCGGTGGGGTTGTTGGGGGTGGTGACGAAGACGACGTCCGGGCGGTGCTCGGCGATCGCCTTCTCGGCGGCGGGCACGTCGATGGTGAAGTCCTCGTGGCGCGGCCCGGAGATCCAGCCGGTGCCGGTGCCGCGCGCGATGAGGCCGTGCATCGAGTACGACGGCTCGAAGCCGATCGCGGTGCGGCCGGGGCCGCCGAAGGTCTGCAGCAGTTGCTGGATGACCTCGTTGGAGCCGTTGGCCGCCCAGACGTTGCTCACGTCCAGGGGGTGCCCGGAGGTCTTGGTCAGGTACTCGGCGAGCCTCGTGCGCAGCTCGACCGCGTCCCGGTCGGGGTAGCGGTTGAGGTCGCGGGCGGTCTCGCGGACGCGCTCGGCGATCCGCTCGACCAGGGCCTCGGGCAGCGGGTAGGGGTTCTCGTTGGTGTTCAGCCGTACCGGCACGTCCAGCTGGGGCGCGCCGTAGGGGGACTTGCCGCGCAGCTCGTCCCGTACGGGGAGATCGTCGATGCCGAACGTCACTTGCTTTCCGGGACCTTCCACTCGAACCTCGCCTTGATCGCCGCGCCGTGCGCGGGCAGGTCCTCGGCCTCCGCCAGCGTCACCACGTGGTGCGCGACCTCGGCGAGCGCGTCGCGCGTGTAGTCGACGACGTGGATGCCGCGCAGGAAGGACTGCACGGACAGGCCCGAGGAGTGACAGGCGCAGCCGCCGGTGGGCAGGACGTGGTTGGACCCGGCCGCGTAGTCGCCGAGCGAGACAGGCGCCCAGGGGCCGACGAAGATCGCGCCGGCGTTCTTGACCCGGTCGGCGACGGCGGCGGCGTCGGCGGTCTGGATCTCCAGGTGCTCCGCGCCGTAGGCGTCGACCACGCGCAGTCCCTCGTCCAGGCCGTCCACGAGGACGATCGCGGACTGGCGGCCGGCCAGCGCCGGACGGATCCGGTCCTCGACGTGCTTGGTCGCCTCGACCTGGGGCTGGAGCTCCTTGTCCACCGCGTCCGCCAGCTCCACGGAGTCGGTGACCAGGACGGCGGCGGCCAGCGGGTCGTGCTCGGCCTGGCTGATCAGGTCGGAGGCGACGTGCACCGGGTCGGCGGTCGAGTCGGCCAGGACGGCGATCTCGGTCGGTCCGGCCTCGGCGTCGATGCCGATCTTCCCGGTGAAGTAGCGCTTGGCGGCGGCGACCCAGATGTTGCCGGGGCCGGTGACCATGTCGGCGGGCGGGCAGGACTCGGTGCCGTAGGCGAACATCGCTACGGCGGTGGCGCCGCCCGCCGCGTACACCTCGTCGACGCCGAGCAGGGCGCAGGCGGCCAGGATCGTGGGGTGCGGGATGCCGCCGGCCGGGTCGTTCTCAAAAGCGGGGGCCTGCGCGGGCGAGGCGAGCGCGATCGAGCCGACGCCGGCCTCCTGGGCGGGCACCACGTTCATGACCACGGACGACGGGTAGACCGACCGGCCGCCGGGCACGTAGAGCCCGACCCGCTCGACCGGCACCCACTTCTCGGTGACCGAGCCGCCGGGCACGACCTGCGTGGTGTGCGTGCTGCGGCGCTGCTCGCGGTGGACGAGGCGGGCACGGCGGATCGACTCCTCCAGCGCGGCGCGCACGTCCGGGTCGAGGCCCTCCAGCGCGCGGGTCAGCTCCTCGGCCGGAACACGCACCTGTTGCAGCCGGACCCCGTCGAACTGCTCGGTGAAGTCGATCAGCGCCGCGTCCCCGCGATGATGCACGGCCTCGCAGATCGGACGCACCTTCTCCAGGGCGACCGAGACGTCGAAGTCGGCTCGGGGCAGCAGGTCGCGCAGGGCGGGGCCCTCGGGGAGGGCGTCGCCGCGCAGATCGATTCGGGAGATCACGGAACCAATTCTCTCAGACCCGCGTCCGGCACGGTCCGCGCGTATCAATGGCTGATACAGAACGCGACGGACCTCACGGCCCAGGGTGAACTCGCGCGATCCGTGCTCACTTTGAGTGTTCGGAAGGTCACACAGTGGGCATGAACGGTTGTACGAAGCGTGAGCGACCGACGAGTAGTTGGGGAGGGAGTGAAGCACCGTGACCCAGGGGGCCCGCCGTCGTGACGGAGAGCTGCCGGACGACCTGACCACCGCCGAGGCGGGCATGTGGCAGGCCTTCCGCAACGGCAGTGTGTACGACCTGCGCAGCGGTGACACGCTCGTCGACGATCCGCACGGCGGGCAGCCGTGGGGTCCGGAGCGGACGGTGCGGGCGCGCGTCGTGTGCTGGCTGCTGCTCGACGGGCCGCCGGCGCTCGCGGGCCGGGTGTCCTCGCTGCAGCTGGTGGGCGTGCGGATCAGCGACACGATGGATCTGGCGGGCGGCACGGTGGTGCCCTACGTGGAGCTGCGGCGCTGCCGCTTCGACCGGGAGCTGCTGCTGCCGGAGACCCGGTTCACGACGGTGCGGCTGGTGGACTGCGCGGTGCCGCGCCTGGAGGCCGCGCGGCTGCACACCGAGGGCGACCTGCACCTGCCGCGCTCCCGCTTCCCGGGCGGCATCCGGCTCACGGACGCGCAGATAGGCACCGACCTGCTGCTCAACCAGGCGATCGTGCACCGGGACCGCAGCGGGCGGTCCATCGCCGCGGACGGCATGACGGTGGGACAGGACCTCCAGGCCGAGATGCTGGAGTCGCACGGCGAGGTGAGCCTGCGCAGCGCCCAGGTCGGCGTGTCGCTGAGCCTGCGCGGCGCCCGGCTCCTGAACCCGTACACGCGGCACGCGCTGAACGCCCCGCAGCTGACGGTGGAGCGCACGCTGTACCTGACCCCGGCGGGTCTGGGCAGTCCGCTGCTGCGCGGGACCACACCCGCGCAGGGCACCCGCATCCAGCGCTTCGAGTGCGAGGGCGGGGTGCGTCTCGACGACGGGCGGTTCGGCGACGCGCTGGACCTGGAGCACGCGCGGTTCACCTTCACCGACGAGCAGGAGCTGTCGCTGCGCCGGGTGCAGACGCCCGAGCTGCGCTTCCTGGGCGAGCGTCCGGCGCGCGGGCGGGTGGTGCTGTCGGGGGCGCGGGTGGTCAACCTGATGGACCGGGCGGACAGCTGGCCGGGCCCGGGACGGCTGCACATGGGCGGCTTCGCCTACGAGAACCTGGTGCCGCGCGGGCCGTTCCCCCTGGAGAAGCGGCTGCGCTGGGTGGGCGCCGCCACCGCCGAGTACCACCCGGAGCCGTACGAGCGCCTCGCCGCCGTGCTGCGGGCCGGCGGCGAGGACGAGGACGCCCGCGAGGTGCTGCTCGCCAAGCACCGCAGGCGCCGCGAGAGCCTTCCGGTCGCCGCGAAGCTGGTGGGCTACGCGCAGGACTGGACGGTCGCCTACGGCTACCGGCCGGGCCGGGCGGCGGTGTGGATGGCGGTGCTGTGGGCGGCCGGCTCGCTCGCCTTCGCCCGCGCGGAGCCGCCCCCGCTGAAGAGCGGCGAACACCCGGACTGGAACCCGGCACTCTTCGCCCTCGACCTCCTCCTCCCGGTGATCGACCTGGGACAGGCGGGCTCCTGGCAGCTCCACGACGGCTGGCAGTGGCTCGCGACGGCCCTGGTCCTGCTGGGCTGGGTCCTGGCGACGACGGTGGCGGCGGGGGCGACCCGCCTGCTCCGCCGGAACTGATCCCGCCGGGGGTGCCCGCGGTCCGCCCGGGCCGAGCACGTCCCCCGCCCCGAGGAGGCCCCGACAGCGGGCCCGGCCCCGCCCCCGCGGCAGGACAGACGGCCACGGCAGCTGCCCGAGACAGCGCATCACCTTCCCGGCTACCCGTTCGTCCCTGGCCCCGGCGAGGCCCGCTTCGACCCGAGACGGCTCAGGAAGGCTCGGGGTAAGGCCCGCTTCCCCCGGGGCGGCTCAGGAAGGCTCGGGGTCGGCCCGCTTCGGCTCGGGGCGGCTCGGGGTCGGCCCGCTTCCGCCCGAGGCGGCTCAGGGAGGCTCGGGGTCGGCCCGCTTCCCCCGGGGCGGCTCAGGGAGGCTCGGGGTCGGCCCGCTTCGGCTCGGGCGGTTCGGGCGGTTCGGGCCGCCCTGGGCGGCGCGGGGCGGCGCGGGATCCGCTTCGCGGGGCTGCTTGTCCCCGGCTCCCGGAGGGTTCGGCTCCTGCCCGGAGGGTTCGGCTCCTGCCCGGAGCCGGCCACGGGCCGTCGGCCACCCGGCACCCGGCACCCGGCACCCGGCACCCGGCACCCGGCACCCGGCACCCGGCACGGTACTCCCGGGACGCGCGGCGCTCGGGGCACGTCCACCCCGTTCACCGCCCGCCACCGGCCGCGGGGCAGCCGCCGCGGACGGGGAGTCCCCGCCTGGGCCGCCCGCGGGCGCGACCCCGGAACGCGCAGCCGGTGCGGGACGGCCGGTGCGGGTGGGAACACGACCGGCCGAAGGCGAAGCCGGGGCCGCACAACCATCCCGAACCCTCGACCGTCGTACTGGCCATGCTGCGCGCGTTCCTGCGGACCGCCGCTGTCCGGGCCCGCTCCCGGTCACCACGGCCCGCCCCAGACGACGACGTGCTCCTCGACGCCCCCGACGACCGCCTCGCCCCCGCCCTCGTCGCCGCGGCCCGCGGCGAGCACGGCCCCGCGGCCGGCCTGCTCGCCGGTACCCGCGTCAACGCCGAATGGGACCACCGCGACCGCTACGCGACCCGGCTCGCCGCCTTCGCCCGCTCCCGTTCCGGGTGGCTGGACACCTGGCGGGCGGCCGCGCCGGACGACCCCGACGCCCTGCTGGTGGCGGCCCGTCTGACGGTCCACCGCCGCTGGGACTCCCCGGCCCGCACCGAAATGCTGCGCCAGGTGATCCCCGCGCTCGTCGCCGCCGCCGAGGCCGCCGGCCCCGTCGACCCGGTGCCGTGGCGCACCGCGCTGGACGCCGCGCGGGGCGCGCACGCGCCGCACGCCGAGTTCGAGCGGCTGTGGGAGCAGGCGGTCCGCCGCTCCCCGCACCACTACGGCAGTCACGTCGCCGCCCTGGAGTACCTGGCCGACGCCTCGCCCGGGGCCCACGGCGAGTGCCTGGACTTCGCGGAGACGGCCGCTCAGGACGCCCCCGAGGACGCGCTGGTACGGGCCCTGCCCCTGCGCGCGGCCTTCACCTGCCTCACGGCCACCGGCACCTCCGCCACCGGCACGTCCGCCGACGGCGCCACCGCCGTACGCACGCACCGCCGCCGCCTGGACGGCGCGGCCGACCGCGCGACCGCCCTCTCTGCGGCCCACCCGGCGGCCGACCCCTGGGCGGCGGAGCTGCGGAACCTGCTCGTCTACGTCCTCGTACGCCTGGAGCGCCACCGGGACGCGGCCGAGCAACTGCGGCTGACCGGCCCGTACGTCACGTCCTTTCCGTGGGAGCGGGACACCGACGACCCCGACCCGCTCGGCCGCTTCGTCCAGGTGCGCGCGGACGTCCGTGCGCGCCTGGAGACGGGCGCCCATTAGGCTTCTGCGTCGTGACCACCGTCCGGCTCCCCCTCTTCCCCCTGAACTCGGTCCTGTTCCCGGGGTTGGTGCTCCCGCTCAACGTCTTCGAGGAGCGCTACCGCGCCATGATGCGCGAGTTGCTGAAGACCTCGGAGGACGAACCACGCCGGTTCGCCGTCGTGGCGATCCGCGACGGCCACGAGGTGGCCAGGACCGCCCCCGGCCTGCCCGACCCGACGGCCACCGTCGAGCACGGGCCGACAGCCGGGTTCGGGGCCGATCCGCTCAAGGCGTTCCACAAGGTCGGCTGCATCGCGGACGCGGCGACGATCCGCGAGCGGGCCGACGGCAGCTTCGAGGTGCTGGCCACCGGCACCAACCGGGTGCGCCTGACCTCGGTGGAGACCTCGGGCCCCTTCCTGACCGCCGAACTGGAGCCGCTGCCCGAGGAGCCGGGCGACGAGGCGGGTGCCCTGGCCGAGGGTGTGCTGCGCTCCTTCCGGCAGTACCAGAAGCGGCTGGCGGGGGCCCGCGAACGGTCGCTGGCGACCGGCGCCGACCTGCCGGACGAACCGGGTGTGGTCTCCTACCTGGTCGCCGCCGCGATGATGCTGGACACGCCGACGAAGCAGCGCCTGCTCCAGGCCCCGGACACCGCGTCGCGGCTGCGGGACGAGCTGAAACTCCTTCGCTCCGAGACCTCCATCATCCGTACGCTGCCGTCCCTGCCGGCGTCGGAACTGACGCGCGGCCCGACGAGTCTCAACTGAGGTACTGGCCCGCATGGCGAAGAAGCCGAGCAAGGCGAACAGGAAGCAGCAGCAGTCCGGCGGCACGCCCGCGACGGTGGCGCTCACGGCGGCGGGGGTGACCTGCACGGTCCACGCCTACGAGCACGACCCGGCCCACGCGTCCTACGGCGAGGAGGCGGCCGAGGCGATGGGTGTCTCCCCCGAACGGGTGTTCAAGACACTGGTGGCGGACGTCGACGGTGCCCTGACGGTCGCGGTGGTGCCGGTGGCGGGCCGGCTGGACCTCAAGGCGCTGGCGGCCGCGGTGGGCGGCAAGCGGGCTGCGATGGCCGACCCCGCCCTGGCCGAGCGCACCACGGGCTATGTACGCGGCGGCATCTCCCCGCTGGGCCAGCGCAAGCGGCTCGCGACGGTCCTGGACGCCTCGGCCACGGACCACGCCACGATCTGCGTCTCGGCGGGCCGCCGCGGCCTGGAGGTCGAACTCTCCCCGGCCGACCTGACCGCCCTCACGAACGCGACCCTGGCCCCCATCGCCCGCTCCGCATAGCCTCCTCCCCCAGCTGCGCGCAGTCGTGCCGCACAGCCCCCCAACTGCGGGCAGTCGTGCCTCCCCCAGTGCCTGAACGGCCTGGGAGGTACCCCCAGGGCGGCACGGGTGGGCGCAGGCGGCACCCCGCAACGCCGGGCCGCGCACCCACCCCGCCACCCGCCCGGCGATGCCTACTTGCCGTACGGCCCCGCCGGATACTGCCCCGGCGCCGGCCAGGGATCCGGCTCCGGGTCCCGCGGCCCGAACAGCCCCGTCAGCCCCAGATGGACCACCAGCGCCGCGAAGGACCACGCCAGCAGCACGCCCTTCGCCCCCAGCTTCAGCGGCGCGGAGAACGTCACCCCCTCACCCGCCTCCTTGGCGTGCGCGATCACGTCCTGCGTCGGCCCGAGCCACACCCCGAGCCGCCACGCCAGCAGCGACCCGAGCACCCCGCCGACGCCGAGGGCCACCACCAGCGGCACTCCCCCGCGCCGCCGCAGCAGGAAGACCACGATCGCGCTGAGCGCCCCGAACGCCAGCGCGAGCAGCGTGAACGTTCCGTCGACGCCGATCGCCTGCTCGCCCTCGGAGTCCTTGAGGTAGACGACCCAGTTGCCGTCGACCACGTCGCCCACCAGCGGCACACTGGGCGCCAGCTTCCACCACAGCACGCCCAGCAGCGCGCCGAAGACCGCGACCGCCACCACGGTCACGGCGGCCTGCCGCACTTCCTTCAACATCCCGGGGCCGTCCTGTTCGCCATGAGGGTCACCGTGGGGGTCGTACGGGCCGCCGGGCGCGGCACCCACCGCGTCGGCGCCCACCGCGTGCGCACCGGCGGGCGGCGGCACCGGCCCGCCCCGGTACGACGGGCGTTCGTTCGGCGGCGGTGGCGGAGTCAAGGGTGCGGTCACCGTGCCATCGTGCCAAACCCGCCTGTGCGGCGCGTCACCGGACGGCGGCCCGGCGGTACGCCCAGGTGGCCACGGCCAGCGAGATCACCCCGACCGCGGCGCACACCGCGAGGTCGCCGAGGACGAAGCCCCAGTCGGGCCGTCCGCCGAACGTGCGCGCGAAGGCCTCGACACCGTACGTGGAGGGCAGCAGGTCCCGGGCCAGACGCACCACCTGCGGCATCCGTTCGGGCGGCAGCACGCCGAGGAGCAGGGCAGCCGACATGCCCAGCTGGCCGAGGAGCGTGGCGAACTCGGGCCGGGGGGCGAGCAGGCCCAGCGCCGCGCCCAGTCCGGCGAGCGCGGCGCCCGCCAGCGGGATCACGGCCAGCAGCACCCACAGGTGGGTCATCGGCAGCCCGAACAGCAGGCAGCCGAACACCGCCGTCACCACGGTCCCGGGCGCGGTGAAGGACGCGTACGCGCCCGCCGCGCCCAGCACCACCGCGGCGGGCGGCACCGGCAGCGTCGCGTAGTGGTCGAGGCCGCCGCTGGCGCGCAGCTGGCCGAAGTACTGGGCGAGGAGGTTCAGCGCGACGAAGGCCACGACGAGCACCGCGGACCCGGCGACCACGGCCTGCGCCTCGCCGCCGCCGTCCACGACGCCCCGCATCAGGACCATGATGCCGATCGACTGGAAGGTCGCCACGAACAGCAGCGGGATGCGCGCGACCCGCGCCCGGGACAGCTGCGCCCGGTACACGGCCACCAGAGAGGGCCACAGCCGTGCCCTGGGCCCCAGCTCGGCCGGGCCGGTCACGTGCCGCTCCTCGGCTGCCGGGGCAGCGCCCTGCAGGGCATCGGCGGGTACGACACTCACGTCGCGCTGCTCCCCTTCGCTAGGGTCGTTCGAAGCGCTCACCCGAACGGGTGCACTCGTCCCGACGGGTACGGATGCTGCGGCCGGTGTGCTCACCGCTCGCGTGCTCACGCCCTCACCAGCCCCTGCCGCGCGGCGCCGCCCAGCGCCAGGTAGACGTCCTCCAGGCTGGGCGTGGCCAGGGTGAAGTCGTCCAGGGCGGCGAAGGCCGCGCCGCCGGTCACGGTGGCGACGACCGCGCGGGCCTCCTCCGGGGCCAGCCGCAGCGTCCAGCGGCGCCCCGCCTCGACGACGCGGTCGCGCAGGGCGGCGACCTCCGGGACGTGCAGCGGCGCGCTCTCGCGCCACACCAGGTCGACGCGGACCTCTCCGGCGACCTTCTCCTTGAGCCCGGAGGGCGTGTCGCAGGCGATCACGCGGCCCCGGTCGAGGACGGCGACCCGGTCGAGGACGGTCTCCGCCTCGATGACGTTGTGGGTGACGAGCAGCACGGTGGTGCCGTGTTCGGCGCGCCGCCGGTCGACGGCCGTCCACACCGCGCGCCGGGCCACCGGATCCATGCCGGTGGTCGGCTCGTCCAGGACGAGCAGCGGGCGCTGCCCCACCAGTGCGGCGGCGAAGCAGGCCAGGCGGCGCTGGCCGCCGGAGAGCTTCTTGATCGGACGGGCGGCGAGGCCGGTCAGCCCCAGCTCCTCGAGCACGGCGTCCCGCTCGGCGCGGGCCCGGCGCACCTCGAGGCCGCGCAGCCGCCCGGTGGTCTCGGCGGCGAGCGACACGGTCAGCTCGTCCAGGGCGCTGGACTCCTGGCCCAGGTAGGCGAGGATCCGCGCGGCCCGCTCCGGGTGGCGCACGATGTCGTGCCCGAGGATCTCCACGCTGCCGCAGTCGGGCCGCATCAGTCCGGTGAGCTGGCGTACGAGGGTGGACTTGCCGGCGCCGTTGGGCCCGAGCAGTCCGAAGATCTCACCGCGGCGGATGTCCAGGGTGACGTCGTCGGTGGCCCGGACCTCGGGAGTGGCCGGAGCGCCGCGCCGGCCGCGTACGGCCGGATAGGTCTTGGTCAGTTCGCGCACCACGCACACGGCATCGCCACCGGGTCGAGATGCCTGTGCCGCGCGCGTACTCACAAGGGACGAGACTACGGGGTCGGTCCCCCCGGCCCGTCCCCGGGTCCGCCCATAAGTGTCGATTCAGCCGGGTGGAGCGCAGGTGTGCCGGGGCCGTCGGGGCGCCTCACTCCGCGGCAGGCGTGCGTTCGGTCGCCGTCCGCACGTCGACCTCCCGCCAGAACCCGGCCCGGATCGCGTACCGGTCGTGCTCGTCGATCTGGTCGTCCTTGTGCGCGAGCAGCCCGAAGCGGGCCGCGTAGCGCAGCAGCTCGCCGTCGACACGGTGCGGGATGCGCGGGTACATCCCGGACAGCTTCTGCAGGTGGGCGTGGTCGCCGAGGCGTTCGAGCCAGCGGCGGGCGAAGACCTGCCCGACCTCGTACGGGTCGCCGCCGACCGTGGTGATGTCCTCCTCGCGGTCCGCCCAGCGCTGCTCGGCCGTGGTGAGCTGGGCGAGCGTCGGCAGCGAGGCGGCCTCGGACGACTCGGCTGCGGGCCGGTCGACCCAGCCCTTGTCGGAGGACCAGCGCAGGGTGGCGTTCGTCGGCTGCGGGGCGGAGTGGGCGCCTGGGGCGCGCAGGGCGGCGAGGTCCTTGGGGGTGGGCACGCCCTTGGCGGGCGGCACCCGCTCGTCGGTGCCGCCCGCGGCGGCCGTCGTGGTGGGGTGCTCGGGCGTCTCGGCGGGCCGCCGGGCGGCGGAGAGGGCGGACTCGGGCAGCGGCGCGGAGAGGATCGCGGCGATCTCGGGGCGCGGCACGGGAGGCGGCGCGCAGATGCCGCCGAGTTCCTTGGCGCGTACCGCCTTGGTGATCCACGTGCGGTCGAGGACGCGGCGTTCGTCGGCCTCGGCGACGAGGTCCTCGGACTGGTTGTAGTCGCCGTCGGCGGCCTGTACGGCCCACAGGTGGACGGCGACGCCGTGTTCCTTGGCGGCCATCATGCCGGGCAGCAGGTCGCCGTCGCCGGTCACCAGGACGACGTCGGCGCAGGCGCGGTTGCGGGCCAGCTCGGTCAGTTCGGCGTGCATGGCGGCGTCGACGCCCTTCTGCGCCCAGCGACCGTCACTGCGTGTGAGGGCGCCGAGCCGAACGGTGACCCGGGGCATCACGCGCAGCCGCCGGTGTTCGGGCTGCGGGACGCGGTCGGGGGCGCCGTCGAACCAGTAGATGCGCAGCAGGGGCTGCTGCGTGTCGGACTCGGCGCGGTCGCGCAACCCCTGGACGAGAGCGGCGTGATCGACGGTGATGCGCGAGCGCGAGGGCTCTCCTGCCAGGAGACTCGCGGCGGCCCCCAGCAGATACCCGGCGTCCACCAGGACGATGCAGCGGTCCACGCGATCCACCCTCTTTCCGGGAGGTTTGCTTCGGGCTTCCTTCGAGTCTGCCCGACCACGCGGAGGTTAACGGCCCGAACTCGATCTTCGGCGTGGCGTTTCGGCACTCCGCGTCCGCCCGGACCGCGTCACGGACGGTAATTGCCCGATATGCGTTCTTTGTTGGCCTATGTGAATCTGGTTCCGGCCCTGGCCCCTAGATCCCCCTCAGGAGGTAGATCACCATGGCCAAGAACAAGAACAACCGTGATCGTAAGCAGCCCCAGTCCGAGCGCTCCCCGCAGACGGCCGAGTCGGCCGTGCTGGACCGCGAGGAGCAGCACTCCCCGCAGCTGACGACGCCGGGCGACGCGGCTTCCCGCAAGCGGCAGAAGCGCTTCGGCCACAACTGACGTTCACGACGAAGGGCGCACCCGGCAACCGGGTGCGCCCTCGCTCGTTCGACGCTCAGCCCGCCAGGCAGGACGGGCCGAGCAGCACCTTCAGGTCGCCGAACAGGGCCGGATCGGGCTTCACCCGGTGCCGGTCCAGGCGCAGCACCGTCGTCTTCGTGGGCCCCTGGAGCTTGATCCGCACCTCGCTGTCGCCCCGGTGGTGGGTGAGGATCTCACCGAGCCTGCTGACCATCGGCGGGGTGATGCGGGTCGCCGGGATGGTGAGGACCACGGGCGCGTTGGTGCCCGCGTTGGACAGGTCGGGGATCATCAGCTCCATCGCGACCAGCCGGGGCACGTCCTCCCGCTTGTCGAGGCGCCCCTTGACGAACACCACGGCGTCCTCGACGAGTTGCGTGGACACCAGCTGGTAGGTCGCCGGGAAGAACATGCACTCCAGCGAGCCGGCCAGGTCCTCGACGGTGGCGATGGCCCAGGCGTTGCCCTGCTTGGTCATCTTGCGCTGCAGGCCGGAGATGATGCCGCCGATGGTGACGACCGCGCCGTCGCCGAAGTCACCGCCGGTGAGCTGGGAGATGCCCGCGTCGGCCTTGTCGGAGAGCACGTGCTCCAGGCCGAAGAGCGGGTGGTCGGAGACGTAGAGGCCGAGCATCTCCCGCTCCTGGGCGAGGAGATAGGTCTTCTCCCACTCGTCCTCGCCGAAGACGACGTCGAGTCCGAAGCCGGGCTCGTCGTTCTGCTCGTCGCCCATGCCGCCGAAGAGGTCGAACTGCCCCTCGGCCTCCTTGCGCTTGACCGCGACCACGTTGTCGATCATCGGCTCGTACTGCGCGGTGAGGCCCTTGCGGGTGTGCCCCATCTCGTCGAAGGCTCCGGCCTTGATCAGCGACTCCGTCGTCCGTTTGTTGCAGACGACCGCCTCGACCTTGTCCAGGTAGTCGGGGAAGGACGCGTACTTCCCCTTGGCCTTGCGGCACCTGATGATCGACTCGACGACGTTGGTGCCGACGTTGCGCACGGCGGAGAGGCCGAAGAGGATCACGTCGTCGCCCTGCGCGGCGAAGTTCGACATGGACTCGTTGACGTTGGGCGGCAGCACCTTGATGCCCATGCGCCGGCACTCGTTCAGGTAGACGGCCGACTTGTCCTTGTCGTCCTTGACCGAGGTGAGCAGGGCGGCCATGTACTCGGCCGGGTAGTTCGCCTTGAGGTAACCGGTCCAGTAGGAGACCAGGCCGTACGCGGCCGAGTGCGCCTTGTTGAAGGCGTAGCCCGCGAAGGGCACCAGCACGTCCCACAGGGCCTGGATGGCCTCGTCGCTGTAGCCGTTCTTCCTGGCTCCGGCCTGGAAGAGGACGAAGTTCTTCGCCAGCTCGTCGGGCTTCTTCTTGCCCATCACGCGGCGCAGGATGTCGGCCTCGCCGAGCGAGTAGCCCGCGATGATCTGGGCGGCCTTCTGCACCTGCTCCTGGTAGACGATCAGGCCGTAGGTGACCGCGAGGACCTCCTGGAGGGGCTCCTCCAGTTCCTTGTGGATCGGCGTGATCTCCTGGAGGCCGTTCTTGCGCAGCGCGTAGTTGGTGTGCGAGTCCATGCCCATGGGGCCGGGACGGTAGAGCGCGGAGACGGCGGAGATGTCTTCGAAGTTGTCCGGCTTCATCAGCCGCAGCAGGGAGCGCATGGGTCCGCCGTCGAACTGGAAGACGCCGAGCGTGTCGCCGCGTTGCAGCAGTTCGAAGGTCTTGGGGTCGTCCAGTGGCAGCGACAGCAGGTCGAGGTCGATGCCCTTGTTGGACTTCACCATCTTGACGGCGTCGTCCATGATCGTGAGGTTGCGCAGGCCGAGGAAGTCCATCTTCAGCAGGCCGAGCGACTCGCACTGCGGGTAGTCCCACTGCGTGATGGTCACGCCGTCGGTGTGCCGCACCCAGATCGGGGCGTGGTCGACGATGGGCTCGCTGGACATGATCACGCCGGCGGCGTGCACGCCCATCTGCCGCACCAGGCCCTCGACGCCCTTGGCGGTGTCGATGACCTTCTTCACGTCCGGCTCGTTCTCGTACATCGAGCGGATCTCGCCGGCCTCGCTGTAGCGCGGGTGCGTCGGGTCGGTGATGCCGTTGAGGTCGATGCCCTTGCCGAGGACGTCGGCGGGCATGGCCTTGGTGAGCCGGTCGCCCATCGCGTACGGGTAGCCGAGGACGCGCGCGGAGTCCTTGATGGCGTTCTTCGCCTTGATCTTGCCGTACGTGCCGATCATGGCGACCTTGTCGGCGCCGTACTTCTCCGTCACGTACCTGATCACCTCGACGCGCCTGCGCTCGTCGAAGTCGATGTCGACGTCGGGCATGGAGACGCGCTCGGGGTTGAGGAACCGCTCGAAGATCAGGCCGTGCGGGATGGGGTCGAGGTCGGTGATGCCCATGGCGTAGGCCACGATCGAACCGGCAGCGGAGCCTCGGCCGGGGCCCACCGCGATGCCCTGCTTCTTGGCCCACATGATGAAGTCGGCGACCACGAGGAAGTAGCCCGGGAACCCCATCTGGATGATGACGTCCATCTCGTACTCGGCCTGCTTCTGGCGGTCCTCGGGGACCTGGCCCGCGAAGCGGCGCTCCATGCCGCGGCGGACCTCCTCCTGGAACCAGGTGACCTCGGTGAAGCCCTCGGGGATGTCGAACTTCGGCATGAGGTCGCGCTTCTCGAACATACCGGCCGTGTCGATCATCTCGGCGACCAGGCGGGTGTTGGCGCAGCCCTCCTGCCAGGCGTCGGAGGAGTCGACGGCGTACATCTCGTCCGTCGACTTCAGGTAGTAGCCGGTGCCGTCGAAGCGGAAGCGGTCCGGGTCCGAGAGGTTCTTGCCGGTCTGGATGCACAGCAGGGCGTCGTGCGCGGTCGCCTCGTGCGCGTAGGTGTAGTGCGAGTCGTTGGTGACCAGCGGGGGAATGCCGAGCTTCCTGCCGATCTCGAGGAGCCCGTCGCGGACCCGGTGCTCGATGTCGATGCCGTGGTCCATCAGTTCCAGGAAGTAGCGGTCCTTGCCGAAGATGTCCTGGTAGTCGGCGGCAGCTTTCAGGGCCTCGTCGAAGTGGCCGAGGCGCAGCCTGGTCTGCACCTCGCCGGAGGGGCAGCCGGTGGAGGCGACGATGCCCTCGGACCACTGGCTGATGGTCTCCTTGTCCATCCGGGGCCACTTCTGCAGCCAGCCCTCGGCGTACGCGTCGGAGGAGAGGCGGAAGAGGTTGTGCAGCCCCGTCTTGTTGGTCGCCCACATCGTCTTGTGGGTGTAGCCGCCGGAACCCGAGACGTCGTCCCGCTTCTGGTGCGGCTGGCCCCACTGGATCTTGCGCTTGTTGCGCCGGGACTCGGGGGCGACGTACGCCTCGATCCCGATGATCGGGGTGACGCCGGCCTTCTGCGCGGAGTGGAAGAAGTCGTACGCCCCGTGCAGGTTGCCGTGGTCGGACATGGCGATGTGCGTCATGCCCATCTCGTTGCACGCGTTGAACATGTCCTTGAGCCGCGCGGCACCGTCCAGCAGCGAGTACTGGGTGTGAACGTGCAGGTGCGTGAACGGCGGCTTGGACACGTGCGGCCTCCTGGGAAAACTGGGGACGACTGGCTGCGGTCGATCCGGGGGGTCAGCGTCGAAGTCTATGCCTCGCCACTGACACTCGAAGGCTCCCGCCGCGTACCTTCTGGGGCGGGCACTCCCGCATCCCCTCGAACGTTGGCCCGGGTGGAGATCCGCTCCACCCGTCAGGCATCACCGCACCAGGAGGCACCAGGCATGTCGGTCCCGCAGCTCAACGAGGAGCACCGCGGCGAGGAGATCCTCGCCGTCTTCGACACCGCCTTCGGTCAACTGCTGGCCGCGGATCCCGCGGCGTTCCGCGTGAAGTTCCGGAAGATGGCGGCGTCGGCCTTCGCGTTCTACCGCGGCACCGCCGGTCTCTTTTACCGCGATTTGACCGAGGACCCGGAGTTCGGGGACCGGCACGGCGGCGCCTACCTGGACGAGCGGACCTCCCGGGTGTGGATCCACGGCGACCTCCACGCGGAGAACTTCGGCACGTACATGGACTCCACCGGCCGGCTGATCTTCAACGTCAACGACTTCGACGAGGCCTACGTCGGCCCGTTCACCTGGGACCTCAAGCGCTTCGCCGCCTCCGTCGCGCTGATCGGGTACGCCAAGGCGCTCAGCGACGAGCAGATCACCGAGCTGGTGGGGGTGTACGCGGGCGCGTACCGCGAGCGGATCCACGCCCTGGCCACCGGCGCCAAGAGCGACGAGGTGCCGCCCTTCACGCTGGACACCGCGGACGGACCGCTGCTGGGCGCGCTGCGGATGGCCCGCTCGCTGACCCGCTTCGGGCTGCTGGACTCGATGACCGAGATCCGTGACTTCGAGCGCCGCTTCGCCCCCGGCGGCGGCTCCGTAGAGCTGGACGCCGCCACCCGCTACAAGGTGCTCGCGGCCTTCGACGGCTACCTGGAGACCCTCCCCGAGTCCTCCCTGGCCCGCCCGGACTCCTACCGCGTGAAGGACGTCGTCGGCCGCCGGGGCATCGGCATCGGCTCGGCCGGCCTGCCCTCGTACAACATCCTGCTGGAGGGCAACAGCGACGCCCTGGAGAACGACGTCGTGATCTACATCAAGCAGGCCCAGACCCCGGCCGTCTCCCAGTACGTCACCGACCGGGCGATCCGGGACTACTTCCAGCACGAGGGCCACCGCACGGTGATCTCCCAGCGGGCCCTGCAGGCGCACGCCGACCCGTGGCTGGGCTGGACCGAGCTGGACGGCGCCGGGCAGCTGGTCGCCGAGGTCTCGCCGTACGCCGTCGACCTGGACTGGGGCGACATCGACGACCTGGAGGAGATCGCCGAGGTCGTCGCCGACCTGGGCCGGGCCACCGCCACCATGCACGGGGCGGCCGACGACCAGTCCGGGGAGTCCCTGGTGCCGTTCTCCACCGAGCGGGCCATCGACGCGGCGATCGCGGCCGACGAGGAGGGCTTCGCACCCCTGCTGGTCGACTTCGCGCACCGGTACGGCGCCCGCGCGCGGGCCGACCACCAGACCTTCGTCGACCTGTTCCGCAACGGCCGCATCCCGGGCCTGTAGCCGGCCCCGCCTGTCGGGACTCTCACAGGCAACCTTTAGGGGTCCCTTACCGGACCCCGTGACACACTCTTCTACTGCTATGGACATATCCGGAACCCCGCTCAGAGCCGTACGCGCGGCGCTGTTCACGGCACTCGCCGTGACCCTCAGCACCGCGTCGCACGTGCTGCTGTCCGGGGTCCCGCTGCCGCTGAGCACGGTGGCCGCGGTCGCCGCCGCCGTGTTCCTGATCGCGTACGCCCTGGCCGGGCGGCGCGAGCGCGGCTTCGGGCGGATCGCCGCCCTGCTGATCCCGCTGGAGCTGGCCGCCGACACCGTCTTCACCACCGGCCAGCACGTCTGCTACGGCCGGGCGGGCGGCCCGGTCGCGGGCCCGCTGCGCTCCGTCGGCTTCGACGTGCTGTGCGGCGACGGGACCGGCATCCACGCCGGGGTGACCGCGCCGCTGACCCGGGTCACCGGGGCCGAGACCGACCGGATGGCATCGGTGCTGGCCCAGGCCGACCCCCGCACCGCCTGGCTGCTGCTCGGCGCGCACATCGGCGTCGGGCTGCTCGCGGCGGCCTGGCTGCGGCGCGGCGAGCGGGCGCTGGCCCAGCTGCTCGGCGCGGTGGCCGCGACCACCTTCCGGCCGCTGCTGCTCGCCGTCGCGGCCGTGAGCGTACGCCGGGCACCGGCGGTGCGCCGCCCCGTGCCCCCGGCCCGCCGCGCCGCCGGCGCCCGCGAGCGGATCCTCACGCACTCCCTGGGACGTCGCGGACCACCGAGCCCGGTGGCGGCCCTCGTGTGACCCGGCACCACCCAGGTCGCACGAGCACCACCGAGCACGGCAGTCCCCCCATACGCACCTCCGCACACCCCCGTGTGCGCGTCCCCGGAGAGATCATCATCATGAGCAAGCGGAACAGCCAGGCGGCGAAGACGGCGGCCCGTGAGCGTCTGCGTCAGGAGCGCGAGCGCCAGGCCAAGCGCGACAAGGTCAAGCGGCAGCTCGTCGTGGCCGCCTCCATCGTCGGCGTGCTGGCGATAGCCGGCGGCATCAGCTACGCCGTCGTGCAGAACAACAAGCCCACCGGCTGGGACAAGGCCGCCGAGGCGAAGGTGGTGGCCCCGGCCAACACCTCCGGCAAGGACGGCACCACGGTCGTCATGGGCGAGTCCAAGTCCGACAACGTCGTCCACCTCTACGAGGACCCGCGCTGCCCGGGCTGCGCCGCCATGGAGCAGAGCATCGGCGAGACCGTCAACAAGGGCATGGAGGATGGCGACTACAAGCTCTCCTTCACCATCGGCACCTTCCTCGACGGCAACCTGGGCGGCGAGGGCTCGAAGAACGCGCTGAGCGCGCTCGGCGCCGCGCTGAACGTCGGCCCCGAGGCGTTCGTGGACTACAAGACCGCGCTGTACTCCACCGATTACCACCCCGAGGAGTCGACCGACGAGTTCGCCAAGGACGACTACCTGATCAAGGTGGCGAACACGGTCGACGCGCTGAAGGACAACAAGAAGTTCCAGGACGCCGTGGAGAAGGGCACCTACGACGCCTGGGCGATGCGGATGAGCAAGTCCTTCGACAAGGCCGAGGGTGTCGAGTCGACGCCGACGATCAAGATCAACGACAAGGTGGTCGAGACCCCGAGCACGCCCGACGCGTGGCAGAAGGCGCTGAAGGACGCGGGCGTCACCAAGTGACCCGGCGGCTCCGCCGGTTGCGGTGACCGCCGTCCGACGAGTGGGCGAACTTTTGCGAGTTCGCCCACTCGCCCGCATACCGATCAGTAACCTGATCGGCCGTGACCAGTCGACACAGAGCGTCCCAGAAGAACGTGAACCCCGGGAGCCCCGAGGACTCCGGCAACTCCCGCACCCCGAGCCGCCGTACGGTCGTCAAGGCCGCGGCGGCCGGGGCCGTCCTGGCCGCCCCGCTCGCCTCGGCGCTGCCCGCGGGCGCGGCCGGCGCGGCCCCCGCCTTCCTCCACGGCGTCGCCTCCGGCGATCCCCTGCCCGACGGCATCCTGCTGTGGACCCGGGTGACGCCGGTGCCCGAGGCCATACCCGGCTCCGGGACCGGCCCGGACACCGAGGTGGGCTGGGTCGTCGCCACGGACAAGGCCCTCTCGAACGTCGTCGCCAAGGGGTCCGTCACCGCGACGGCCGCCTCCGACCACACCGTCAAGGCGGACGTCCGCGGCCTCGCGCCCGCCACGGACTACTGGTTCCGCTTCTCCGCGGGCCCCACCGACTCCCCCGTCGCCCGCACCCGCACCGCCCCCGCGCACGACGCCGCCGTCACCGGCCTGCGCTTCGGCGTGGTCTCCTGCGCCAACTGGGAGGCCGGGCACTTCTCCTCGTACCGGCACCTCGCGGCCCGCGGCGACCTGGACGCCTGGCTGCACCTGGGCGACTACATCTACGAGTACGGCACCGGCGAGTACGGCACCCGCGACACCGTCGTACGCCCGCACGCCCCGGCCCACGAGATCCTGACCCTCGCCGACTACCGGATCCGGCACGGCCGTTACAAGACCGACCCCGACCTCCAGGCGCTGCACACCACGGCGCCGGTGGTGGCGATCTGGGACGACCACGAGATCGCCGACGACACCTGGTCGGGCGGCGCCGAAAACCACACCGAGGGTGCCGAGGGCACCTGGACGGAGCGTCAGAGCGCCGCCAAGCGGGCCTACTTCGAGTGGATGCCGGTGCGCCCGGCGATCGCCGGCACCACCTACCGGCGGCTGCGCTTCGGCAAGCTCGTCGACCTGTCGCTGCTCGACCTGCGCTCCTTCCGCTCGCAGCAGGCGGCGCTCGGCAACGGCGAGGTCGACGACCCGGACCGCACCCTCACCGGCCGCGCCCAGCTCGACTGGCTCAAGTCCGGCCTCGCCGCCTCCGACGCCACCTGGCGGCTGGTCGGCAACCCGGTGATGATCTCGCCGTTCGCGGTCGGCTCGCTCCCCGCCTCGCTGCTCGGTCCGCTCGCCGAGCTGCTCGGGCTGCCGAAGGAGGGCATCGCCCTCAACACCGACCAGTGGGACGGCTACACCGACGACCGCCGCGAACTGCTGGCCCACCTGCGCGCACACGCGATCCGCAACACCGTGTTCCTGACCGGCGACATCCACATGGCGTGGGCCAACGACGTGCCGTACAACGCCGGGACGTACCCGCTCTCCGCCTCGGCGGCCACGGAGTTCGTCGTCACGTCGGTGACCTCGGACAACCTCGACGACATCGTGAAGGTCCCCGAGGGCACCGTCTCGGCGATCGCCGCGCCGGTGATCCGGGCCGCGAACCGGCACGTCCACTGGGTCGACACCGACCGGCACGGCTACGGCGTACTCGACGTCACCGCCGACCGGGCGCAGATGGACTACTACGTCGTCTCCGACCGCACCGACCCGGACGCCACGTCCGCCTGGGCCCGCTCCTACCGCACGCGCAGCGGCACACAGCGGGTCGAGCGCGTCTACGCCCCGCTCTGAGCCTCCTGAAGGGACTCGAGGAAGCCGAGCGCCACCCGCCAGGTGGCCTCGGCCGCCTCCGCGTCGTAGTCGTCCAGCTCCGGGTCGGTGTACAGGTGACCGGCGCCGGGATATCTGTGCACCTCGACCTCGGCGCCGATCCGGCCCATCTGGAGGTACCAGGCGCTGAGCCAGTCGTCCGTCTCGAAGGGGTCCGGCTCGGCCACGTGCAGCTGGACCGGCAGGCCGTCCACCGAGGCGTTGGGCGCGAGGTCCGAGGTGCCGTGCAGGAGCAGCAGTCCGCGCGCCCGGTGGTCGCCGAGGGCGAGGGTCTGGGCGACGGAGGCGCCGAGCGAGAACCCGGCGTACACCAGCCCGCGCTCGGAGTAGGGGGCGGCGGCCAGCACGGCCCGCTTCAGCAGCTCCTCGCGGCCGATCCCGTCCTGATGGGCCATGCCCTCCTCGACCGAGTCGAAGGTGACGCCCTCGAAGAGATCCGGGGTCCACACCTGGTGGCCGGCCTCGCGCAGCCGGTCGGCGGCCTGCCGCACCGCGGGCCTCGGGCCGAGGGTCGAGTGAAAGAGCACGATGTTCATGGGGCCATGGTGCCAGCCGGGTGTGACACAGCCGCGCCCGGCGACACCCCGGACGGGACGTAGGTCACAGGTTCACAGCGCCGCGCGGCCGGTTACGTTCGAGGGATGGAGACGATACTCCGCCCGCTGATCGTGGTCGGCGGCTCGGTGCTGCTGACCCTGGTCATCGGCTGGGCCACCGACCTGTTGCTGCGCAAGGCCGACGGACGACACCCCGAGACACCGCTGTGGGGGCTGCTGCGGCGCGCCCGCGTGCCCTACCAGATCGTGCTCTGCGCGGGGCTGCTGAGAGGGTCGTACGTCGAGGCCGAGGTGTTCCCCGAGCACCAGACCGGGGTCGGGCGGACGCTGACGCTGGCGCTGATCGGCTCGGCGGCCTGGCTGGTGGTCCGGATCGCCGCGGCGGTCGTCGAGACGTCCTACTCCCGTTACGCGCACGCCCACGCCGAGCGCGACCCGGCCCGGGTGCGGCGCGTGCGGACCCAGGTGTCACTGATCATGCGGGTGGTCACGGCGGTCGTCGGCGTGGTCGCCGTTTCGTCGATGCTGCTGACGTTCCCGGCGATGCGCGCGGCGGGCGCCTCGCTGCTGGCCTCGGCCGGGATCATCGGCATCGTCGCCGGTGTGGCGGCCCAGTCCACGCTGGGCAACCTGTTCGCCGGGTTCCAGATCGCCTTCGGCGACATGGTGCGCATGGGCGACACGGTCGTCGTGGACGGGGAGTGGGGCACCGTCGAGGAGATCACGCTGACGTACCTGACGGTGCGCACCTGGGACGAGCGCCGGATCACGATGCCGGTGTCGTACTTCACCTCGAAGCCGTTCGAGAACTGGTCGCGCGGCACCCCGCAGATGACCGGGACCGTCTACTGGCACCTCGACCACTCGGCGCCGATGGACCTGATGCGCGAGCGGCTGCGGGACGTCCTGCGCGAGTGCCCTGCCTGGGACGGGCGCAACTACAACCTGACCGTCACGGACACCACCCCGACCACCATGGAGGTGCGGGCCCTGGTGACGGCCAGGGACGCGGACGACATCTGGACGGTGCGCGTCACGGTGCGCGAGGGAATGATCCGCTGGCTGGCCGACGAGCACCCGTACGCGCTGCCGCGGATCAGCACGGCCGAGGCGGCACCGCGCCCGCTGCACGACGGCTTCCCACACGCCCGCCGCTCCCCCGACGCGGACTCCCCCCGTTCCTCGGACGCGGGCTCCCGCCACTTCACGGAGCGGCCGACGAAGACCCGGAGCCACTGACCGGTGTGGGGCCGTGCCCGCGGGTCAGCGCAGGCTGCGTACGTCGAGGTGGCGCAGGACCCGGTCGACGATCTCCGGGTCCGCGCCGGGCTCGCTGCGGGCCGCCAGCACCTCGTGCCGGGCGGCGCTCAGCATCTCGCCCTGGATGCGCCGCACCCGTTTGATCCGCCGGGCCCGCTGTTCCTGCGCCTCCCGCCGTTCCTCGTCCCCGAGGTCCGGGCTGATGCGTATCCCGATGTCGAAGGCGCGCCGCAGCATCTGCTCGGACAGCTCCTCCGGCAGTTCCTCCACCGACTCGATCTCCTTGAGCCGCTGCTTGGCCGCCCTGGCCGCCCGGAGGGCCAGGTCCCGCTCGAACTCCTGCTCCCGCTCGGTGTTCGCCCGTACCCCGAGCCGGCCCACCAGCCAGGGCAGTGTCAGGCCCTGCAGCAGCAGGGTGCCCATGATCACGCCGAACGCGATGAAGACGATCTCCTCCCGGTGCGGGAACGGCGCTCCGTCGTCCGTCTCCAGCGGGATCGCGAGGGCGAGCGCGACGGAGGCCACGCCCCGCATCCCGGCCCACCACATCACGACGGTCTCCCGCCAGCTCGTCGGGATGTCCTCGTCCTGGTCGCGTCTGGCGTGCAGCCGCTGGGTCAGCCAGGTGGCCGGCAGCAGCCACAGCAGCCGGACCAGGATGACGACGCCGAGGATGGCCGCCGCCCAGCCGAGCAGCTCCGTCCACCGGCCGGAGGCGGTGCGCACGGCGTTGTGCAGTTCGAGCCCGATCAGCCCGAAGGCCACCCCGGTGACCAGGGTGTCGACCACGTCCCAGACGGTGTGGCCGCCGAGCCGGGTCATCACGTCGTCGGCGTCCGAGGCGTACTCGGCGAGGAACATGGCGGTGGTGAGCACGGCGAGCACGCCCGAGCCGTGCAGTTCGTCGGCGGCGACGTAGCTCACGAAGGGCACCAGCAGGGTCAGGCCGATCTGCAGCGTCGGGTCGCCCAGCACGCTCATCAGCTTGTTGGAGCCCCAGCCCAGGGCGAGCCCGATCGCGACGGCGACGACGGCGGACAGCACCAGGTCGAAGCCGGCTCCCCACGGCGAGAAGGAACCGCCGACCGCCGCGGCGATGGCCACGTGGTAGAGGACGATGGCCGTCACGTCGTTGAAGAGCCCCTCGCCCTCCAGGATGGACACCAGGCGGCGCGGGAGCCCCAGTTGCCCGGCGACGGCGGTCGCGGCGACCGGGTCGGGCGGCGCCACCAGCGCGCCCAGCGCGAAGGCGGCGGCGAGCGGCAGCCCCGGCACGATCGTGTGGGCCACGGAGGCCACACAGAGCATGGTGACGAAGACCAGCGCGACGGCCAGCAGGAAGATCGGGCGTTTGTTGGCCGCGAACTGCCGCCAGGACGTGCGCCGTACGGCGGCGTACAGCAGCGGCGGCAGCAGCGCGGGCAGGATCAGTTCGGGCGGGATGTCGACGTTGGGCACGAAGTCGAGCAGGGCCAGGACGATCCCGAGGAGCGTCATCAGCACCGGCGCCGGCAGTCCGAGCCGGTCACCGATCGGGACGCTCAGCAGGGCCCCGAGCAACAGCATGAACAACAGGGCCAGCTGATCCACAGTCACCGCTCCGGTTGGGGTTTCTGGCGTTGCACGGCGGACCTCAAGCCTGCCACGCCACCGGCCCCACCAGCCCGTTCGGCGCCCCGGCTACAGGGGTCGCCGCATCGCGCGGTGCGGAATCCCGGCGTCCGGGAACTCGGGTCCGTAGGCCTGGTACCCCAAACGTTCGTAAAAACCCAGGGCGTGGGTCTGTGCGTGCAGGTCCACGGCGGTGAGTCCACGCGCGCGTGCCGCGTCCTCCACGGCCCGCACCAGCGCGGCCCCGACGCCTAGACCGCGGGCGTTCGCGGTCACCGCGAGCCGGCCCAGGGAGCCGACGGCCGGGTCGCCGTCGCCGTTCTTCGCGGTGGCGGCCGCGCCGTGCAGCAGCCGGCCGGTGCCGAGCGGCACGCCGTCCGCCCGGACCGCGAGGACGTGCACGGCGTCGGCGTCGTAGGCGTCGTACTCGATGTCCTCGGGGACCTTCTGCTCGGCGACGAAGACGTCCTTGCGCACCGCGAAGCAGGCCTCCCGGTCGGCGGGGTCCTCGGCGACCCGCACCTCGTAGACCGGGGCCGGGCTCGGGGCACTCATCCGTAGGTCTCCTCGCGGACCCGGTCGAGGGCCTGCTGCAGATCCTCGGGGTAGTCGCTGGCGTACTCGACCCGGTCGCCGGTGCCGGGGTGCTCGAAGCCGAGGCGTACGGCGTGCAGCCACTGGCGGGTCAGTCCCAGCCGCTTGGCGAGGGTGGGGTCGGCGCCGTAGGTGAGGTCGCCGACGCAGGGGTGGCGGTGGGCGGCCATGTGGACGCGGATCTGGTGGGTGCGGCCGGTCTCCAGCTTCACGTCGAGCAGGGAGGCGGCGCGGAAGGCCTCGATGAGGTCGTAGTGCGTGACCGAGGGCTTGCCCTCGGCGGTGACGGCCCACTTGTAGTCGTGCTGCGGGTGGCGGCCGATGGGCGCGTCGATGGTGCCGCTGGTCGGGTCGGGGTGGCCCTGCACGAGCGTGTGGTAGCGCTTGTCGACCGTGCGCTCCTTGAACTGGCGCTTGAGCGAGGTGTACGCGCGCTCCGACTTGGCCACCGCCATCAGGCCGGAGGTGCCGACGTCGAGGCGGTGCACGATGCCCTGGCGCTCGGCGGCGCCGGAGGTGGAGATGCGGTAGCCCGCGGCGGCCAGTCCGCCGATGACGGTCGGCCCGTTCCAGCCGGGGGACGGGTGGGCGGCCACGCCGACCGGCTTGACGATCACCACCACGTCGTCGTCGTCGTGCACGATCTCCATGCCCTCGACGGGCTCGGCGACCACCTGCACGGGCGCGGGCGCCTGCGGCATCTCGACCTCGAGCCAGGCGCCGCCGTGGACGCGCTCCGACTTGCCGACCACCGACCCGTCGACCTGCACCTTCCCCGCCGCCGCCAGCTCGGCGGCCTTGGTGCGGGAGAAGCCGAACATGCGGGAGATGGCGGCGTCGACGCGCTCGCCCTCCAGGCCGTCGGGCACGGGCAGGGTACGGATCTCGGGAATCGTGCTCACCCGTCGAGTATGCCGGACGCCCCGGACACACCCGAACGCGCGCCCAGTCCCTGTGGACGGCCGGGCGCCTGTGGACGACCGTGCTCCCCGTGCGGGTCAGTCCTTGTGGACGGTCCCGTCCGGGTCCAGGCCCCGGAAGGAGAGGATCACGATCAGGATGCCGCCGCAGACGATCGCCGAGTCGGCGAGGTTGAAGACGGCGAAGTGCTTGGGCGCGATGAAGTCCACCACCGCGCCCTCGAACACCCCGGGAGCACGGAAGATCCGGTCGGTGAGGTTGCCGAGGGCGCCGCCGAGCAGCAGGCCGAGCGCGATCGCCCACGGCAGGCTGTGCAGCTTGCGCGCGAGGCGGGCGATCACGACGATCACGGCCGCCGCGATCACCGTGAAGATGACCGTGAAGGCCTCGCCGAAGCCGAAGGCCGCGCCCGCGTTGCGGATCGCCGCGAACCGCAGCCAGTCGCCGATGATCTCGATCGGCTCGTGGTGCTCCAGCTTCGCGACCACCAGCATCTTGCTGCCCAGGTCGATCAGGTACGCGAACAGCGCGACCGCGAACAGCACGGCGACCCGCCGCTTGCCCCGAGGGCGCTCAGGAGCCTGCTCCGGCTTCTGCTCCTGTTCGGCGTCGGGCCGCTCCTGCCCGTCCCCCGCCGCGTCCGGGGTGTCCGGAGTACCGATGATGCGCTCCGCCTCTGCCACGTGAGTCCCTCAGCCCTAGGTCCTTGACTGAGCACGAGGGTACGGCACGCCTCCCGTCCCGGCTGCTGCTCAGTACCGGCGCTCCTGCTTCTGCTTGCACTCCACGCACAGGGTGGCCCGCGGGAAGGCCTGCATCCGCGCCTTGCCGATCGGGTTGCCGCAGTTCTCGCACAGGCCGTAGGTGCCCGCGTCCAGGCGTTCCAGGGCGCGCTCGGTCTGGGTGAGCACCTCGCGCGCGGTGGCGGCCAGCGCCAGTTCGTGCTCGCGCGTGATGTTCTTGCTGCCGGTGTCGGCCTCGTCGTCGCCCGCGCCGTCGCCGGAGTCGCGCATCATGCCCTGCAGCGACCGCTCGGAGGTGTCGATCTCCGTGCGCAGCCGGTCGGCCTCGGACTGCAGCTCGGCGCGCGCCTCCTCCGCCTCTTCCGGCGTCCAGGGTTCCTCGCCGGGGCGTACCGCGAGTTCTCCGGGTTCCGCGGCGTTGCCGCGGGCCTTGGGGACAGCGGTCTTGGCGGCCGTGGCCGTGCCAGGAGTCTTCTTCGCAACCACCGTCGTGGCTCCCGTCTGCTCCGCGGCCTCGGCCGCGCCCACTTTCTTGGCCGTGCTCTTCTTCGCCGTGCTCTTCTTCGCGGTGCTTCCGCCCGCCGTGCTCTTCTTCGCCGCCGCCTTCTTCGCGGTGCTTCCGCCCGCCGTGCTCTTCTTCGCCGCCGCCTTCTTCGCGGTGCTTCCGCCCGCCGCGGTCTTCCCCGCCGGGTCCGTCTTCGCAGCGGTCCTCTTCGCAGCGGTCTTCGTCGCCGGGCTCTTCCTCTCGGCCGCCTTCTTCTCCGGGTCCTGCTCCGCGGCGCTCTCCCCGGCGGCGCCCTGCTTCGCGGCCGTCGTCTTCTTCTTCGCCACCATGGCCGCGGCCCCTTCACATATTGTGATCTTGCGCGCGAATCGTGCTGGGACGATAAATCGACTCCGGTCCCGCGGCAACGGGGCACGCCGCCCGACTCGCCCGCCCACCGCGCGCCGCGCGGCGAGCATGCATCCGTTGTGCCCAGCTCCCCGCCCGGTAATCCGCCGGATCGCCCCCGGCCGGCCCCCGCGGGAGCCGGCCCCCCGGACGGCGGCATTCGGGTCACGCCGAAACCGGTCGGCCGCCGTCCGCGCGGCGCCGTACACTGGGCCCAGCGAAAAGCGTGGATGGGGACGAGTAGCGGCGTCAGCAGCCCAGAGCGACCCGGGGACGGTGTGAGCCCGGGGGCGAGCGCGACGTGAAGATCACCCCGGAGCCGCCGGAAGAAAGCCGTGGCCGGGCGGTCACGGCGAGTAGAACCGGCTCGCGACCCCAATGAGGGGGCTCACCGGAGCACACGACGCACCGGCCGGGCCAAGGAGGGTGGTACCGCGGGAGCACGGCTCTCGTCCCTCCGACGGAAGGCAGCACGTCCGCCGGAGGAAGCCCGTTGAATACGCAGCCGCAGTACCGCCAGGTGCCCGCCCAGGTCGACCTGCCCGCGCTCGAACACGCGGTGCTCGACTTCTGGCGCGAGCAGAAGATCTTCGCCAAGAGCCTGGAGCAGTCCGAGGGCCGCCCCGAGTGGGTGTTCTACGAGGGCCCGCCCACCGCCAACGGCATGCCCGGTGCCCACCACATCGAGGCACGCGTCTTCAAGGACGTCTTCCCCCGCTTCCGCACGATGCGCGGCTACCACGTGGGCCGCAAGGCCGGCTGGGACTGCCACGGCCTGCCCGTGGAGCTGGCGGTGGAGAAGGAGCTGGGCTTCTCCGGCAAGCAGGACATCGAGGCGTACGGCATCGCCGAGTTCAACGCCAGATGCCGCGAGTCGGTGACCCGGCACACCGACGCGTTCGAAGAGCTCACGACGCGCATGGGCTACTGGGCCGACCTCCAGGACCCGTACCGCACGATGGACCCGGAGTACATCGAGTCCGTCTGGTGGTCGCTGAAGGAGATCTTCGACAAGGGCCTGCTGGTCCAGGACCACCGCGTCGCCCCCTGGTGCCCCCGCTGCGGCACCGGCCTGTCCGACCACGAGCTGGCCCAGGGCTACGAGACGGTCGTCGACCCGTCCGTCTACGTCCGCTTCCCGCTGACCTCGGGACCGCTGGCCGGCGAGGCCGCGCTGGTCGTCTGGACGACGACCCCGTGGACCCTGGTCTCGAACACCGCGGTCGCCGCGCACCCCGACGTGACCTATGTCGTCGCGACGAACGGGCAGGAGAAGCTCGTCGTCGCCGAGCCCCTGGTCGCCAAGGCCCTCGGCGAGGGCTGGGAGACCACCGGACAGTCCTTCACGGGCGCCGAGATGGAGCGCTGGACGTACCAGCGCCCCTTCGAGCTGGTCGAGTTCCCGGAGCCCGCGCACTACGTGGTGAACGCCGACTACGTCACCACCGAGGACGGCACCGGCCTCGTCCACCAGTCCCCCGCCTTCGGTGAGGACGACCTCAAGGTCTGCCGCGCCTACGGCCTGCCCGTCGTCAACCCGGTCCGCCCGGACGGCACCTTCGAGGAGGACGTCCCGCTCGTCGGCGGCGTCTTCTTCAAGAAGGCCGACGAGAAGCTGACGGAGGACCTGGACACGCGGGGCCTGCTCTTCAAGCACATCCCGTACGAGCACAGCTACCCGCACTGCTGGCGCTGCCACACGGCCCTGCTCTACTACGCGCAGCCGTCCTGGTACATCCGCACCACCGCCGTCAAGGACCGTCTCCTCCAGGAGAACGAGAAGACCAACTGGTTCCCGGACGCGGTCAAGCACGGCCGGTACGGCGACTGGCTGAACAACAACATCGACTGGGCGCTCTCCCGCAACCGCTACTGGGGCACCCCGCTGCCGATCTGGCGCTGCGCGGAGGACCACCTCACGGTCGTCGGCTCCCGCGCGGAGCTGACCGAGCTGTCCGGCACCGACCAGTCGGCCCTGGACCCGCACCGCCCGTACATCGACGACGTGACCTTCACCTGCACCCACGAGGGCTGCTCCCTCGAAGCGGTGCGCGAGCCCGAGGTCATCGACGCCTGGTACGACTCGGGTTCGATGCCATTCGCGCAGTGGGGCTACCCGTACAAGAACAAGGAGCTGTTCGAGAGCCGCTACCCGGCGCAGTTCATCTCCGAGGCCATCGACCAGACCCGCGGCTGGTTCTACACGCTGATGGCGATCGGCACCCTGGTCTTCGACAAGTCGTCCTACGAGAACGTGGTCTGCCTCGGCCACATCCTCGCCGAGGACGGCCGCAAGATGTCCAAGCACCTGGGCAACATCCTGCAGCCGATCCCGCTGATGGACCAGCACGGAGCGGACGCGGTGCGCTGGTTCATGGCGGCCGGCGGCTCGCCCTGGGCGGCCCGCCGGGTCGGCCACGGCACCATCCAGGAGGTCGTCCGCAAGACGCTCCTCACGTACTGGAACACGGTCGCCTTCCAGGCCCTGTACGCCCGCACCACGGGCTGGGCCCCGAGCGAGGCGGACCCGGCCCCGGCCGACCGCCCGGTCCTGGACCGCTGGCTGCTCTCCGAGCTGCACGCGCTGACCGACCAGGTGACCCAGGCGCTGGACGCGTACGACACCCAGCGGGCCGGCAAGCTGCTGTCGGCGTTCGTCGACGACCTGTCCAACTGGTACGTGCGACGCTCCCGCCGCCGCTTCTGGCAGGGCGACAAGGCGGCGCTGCGCACCCTGCACGAGGTCGTCGAGACGGTCACCAAGCTGATGGCGCCGCTGACCCCGTTCATCACCGAGCGGGTCTGGCAGGACCTGGTCGTGCCGGTCACCCCCGGCGCGCCGGAGTCGGTCCACCTGTCCGCGTGGCCGGAGGCCGACCTCACGGCGATCGACCCGGAGCTGTCGAGGCAGATGGTCCTGGTCCGCCGACTGGTCGAGCTGGGCCGCGCCACCCGAGCGGAGTCGGGCGTGAAGACCCGCCAGCCGCTCAGCCGCGCCCTGATCGCGGTGGCGGGCTTCGACGCGCTCTCCCCCGAGCTGCACACGCAGATCACGGAGGAGCTGAACGTCGAGTCCCTCGCCTCGCTGAGCGAGGTCGGCGGCTCCCTGGTCGACACGACCGCGAAGGCCAACTTCCGGGCGCTGGGCAAGCGGTTCGGCAAGCGCGTGCAGGACGTCGCGAAGGCCGTCGCGGGCGCGGACGCCGCCGCGCTGTCCCTCGCGCTGCGCGAGGGCACGGCATCGGTGGAGGTCGACGGCGAGACGGTCACTCTCGCTCCGGACGAGGTGATCATCACGGAGACACCGCGCGAGGGCTGGTCGGTCGCCTCCGACTCGGGCGCGACGGTGGCGCTCGACCTGGAGCTCACGGAGGAGCTGCGCCGCGCGGGTCTCGCCCGGGACGCGATCCGCCTGATCCAGGAGGCCCGCAAGAACAGCGGCCTGGACGTCGCCGACCGGATCGCCCTGCGCTGGACGGCCACGGACCCGGCGACGATCGCCGCCCTGACCGGCCACTCCGGTCTGATCTCCGACGAGGTCCTGGCGACGGACTTCGCCCAGGGCGAGGCGGACGACACGTACGGGGCGCCATTCTCGGACGAGGGGCTGTCCCTGGTGTTCCGCCTGCGCAAGCAGTAGCCAAGGAAAGCGCAGAGGGCCCGCATCCGGGAGATGCGGGCCCTCTGCCGTAGCCGCCGCAGCTGCGGGCAGTCGTGCCGCTGGGGCGGCACGGGTGGGCGGTGGGGGCACCTCCCACTCGAGCGAAGCCGAGAGTGGGGGAGGCACCCCGCCAGCGCCGGGCAGCGCACCACCCCCGCGCCCACACCAACGCCCCGCACCTCGAACCGCGCACGCCAAAGGGCGGGCCCCGGGTCAGAAACCCGGGGCCCGCCCTGAACGTTGCCGAAGGCTACGCCGTACTACCTACCGGACGTCAGTCCGACACAGCTCAGTTGTCGTCCTCGTCGATCAGGAACCCGCGCATCGGCGAAGGCGCCTGCCCCATCGGCGACGGCCCCTGCGGCCGCACCGGTGCCATCGGCTGGGTCATCGCCGGCGACATCTGCTGCTGCCCGCCGTAGGACGGGCCGGGCTGGCCCGGACCGCTGCCCATCGACTGGTTGCCGCCGTAGGACGGGGCACTCGCGCCGGCCGGTGCCATCGAGGGCGCCGGGGACGGCGGCAGAGAGGCCGTCGCGGGCGTACGCGGCGGGGCGAGCGAGTCGTCCGCCTGCGTCTCCAGCTGGCGCAGCTGCGACTCCAGGTAGGACTTCAGCCGCGTGCGGTACTCGCGCTCGAAGCCGCGCAGGTCCTCGACCTTGCGCTCCAGCGTGGCGCGGGCGGACTCCAGGGAGCCCATCGCGACGCGGTGCTTCTCCTGCGCGTCCCGCTCCAGGGCGTCCGCCTTGGCACGGGCGTCCCGCTCCAGACCCTCGGCACGCGAACGGGCCTCGCCGACGATCTTGTTGGCCTCGGAACGGGCCTCGGCGATCGCCTGGTCGGCGGTCTGCTGGGCCAGCGAGAGGACGCGGGCGGCGCTGTCGCCACCGGGGCCGCCCTGACCGGGCATGCCGGGGCCGCCGGGGCCCTGCGGGCCGCCCATGGGGCCACCCATCGGACCGGGACCCATCTGACCCTGCATCGGGCCCGGGCCCTGGCCCATCGGCCCCGGTCCCTGACCCATCGGGCCGGGACCCTGCGGGCCACCCTGTCCGCCGGGGCCGGCGGGCAGTTGCGGAGCACCGCTCGGCAGCTGGGGCGGACCACCCATGGGGCCACCCATCTGCTGCTGCGGCGGGCCCGATATGCCGGCGGGCACCGGAGCGCCGGGACCTCGCATGCCCTGCTGCGGCATACCGCCCTGCTGCGGGTGCCCCTGCTGGTGCGGTGGCTGCCCCTGCTGCGGCGGCTGCTGGTCCTGCGGCGGTTCCGGAGGCTTGCGCATGTTCTGCTGGTTCTGCGCGGCCGCACGCGTCGCCGCGGCCAGCTTGGCGCGCAGGTCCTCGTTCTCGCGGAGCAGTCGGGTCAGTTCGGCTTCGACCTCGTCGAGGAAGGCATCGACCTCGTCCTCGTCATAGCCTTCTCGGAGGCGGACGGTCGTGAACTGCTTGTTCCGCACGTCCTCGGGGGTCAACGGCATCTCTTCACCTCAACGTTGTCGTCGGCATTCGGCAAGCCCGTATCTCTCTCATCGATCACAGCCGGCTCACGATCGAGATCAGGATGTAGACGATGATCATCAGTACGAAGAAGGACAGGTCGAGCGCCACGCCCCCGAGACGCAGCGGCGGGATGAACCGCCGCAGAAGCTTCAACGGTGGATCGGTGACAGTGTAGGTGGCCTCAAGAACGACCACCATCGCCTTGCCGGGTTGCCACGAGCGGGCGAACTGGAAGACGTAGTCCATGACCAACCGGAAGATGAGCACGATGAGGAAGCACATCAGCGCGATGTAGACGACATCCAGGACCACGCTCATGACCTGTGCTTCCCTCTCCCCTGAACCATCTGTCGGGCCCTGTCCCGGGCCCGGGTTCTTGCTCTGTACCGGTGGTGCGTCTCAGCTCTGGTTGAAGAACCCGCCCTCTGCGATGCGGGCCTTGTCCTCCGCCGTGACATCGACGTTAGCAGGAGACAGCAGGAACACCTTCTGCGTCACCCGCTCGATACTGCCGTGAAGACCAAACACCAAACCGGCCGCAAAGTCGACAAGTCGCTTCGCATCTGTGTCATCCATCTCAGTGAGATTCATGATCACCGGAGTGCCCTCACGGAAGTGTTCCCCGATGGTACGGGCCTCGTTGTAGGTCCGGGGGTGAAGTGTGGTGATCCGGTAGGGCTCTCGTTCGGACACGACCTTGGGCATGATGACCGGTGCGCTCTTTTCCAGGCTTGCGCGTTCTTGTGTGATGGACGCCACGGGCGCGATACGTGCCGGGCGGCTCGATTCCGCCGCGAGCGAAGCGGAACGGGGCATCGGCTCGCGCTGCACGGGCGGTTGTACGACTCGTACCTCTTCGTCCCTTTGGGGCTGATGCGAACCATGTGACTGGTGCGCCGGTTCATGACGCCGGTGGTCCCGCTCGGGCTCCGGGTCCAGTTCGGGTTCGAAGTCGTCGTCGGGGTCGAATCCCCTGCCGTCGTACCCATCGTCCTCCACGAGGCCGAGGTAGACCGCCATCTTGCGCATCGCGCCGGCCATGCTCTGAGTCCTCCGCTCTGTGGTGGATCTGCCGACGACTCCAAGTGCCTGCGATCCACGAGGTCGTTGCGTCCGCCTTTCGGCGGTAATGACCATATTTTCTGCTGTGGTCCGACTTCTTGGCGACGTTACCCGAGCCTGGGGCGGACTCCGAGTACCGCAGTGCCGACGCGTACATGTGTCGCTCCGGCGGCCACGGCCTGTTCGAGGTCCGCACTCATCCCCGCGGAGACCATGTTCGCAGCCGGATGGGCTCGGCGCACGTAGGTCGACAAATCCATGAGGTGCTCGAACGCCGCCTGTTGGCGCCCCGCGTACTCGCCGGTGAGCGGGGCGACGGTCATCAGCCCGTCGAACCTCAGCCCGTCCGATCCGGCGACCAGGTCGGCCAACTCTTCGATTCCGTCGGGCGAGACGCCGCCGCGCTCTCCCCGCCCGCCCTCCCCCGCGTCGAGCGCGACCTGGAGGAGGCAGCCCACCTCGCGACCGGCCCGTACGGCCTCCTTCGACAGGGCCGTGACGAGCCTTGCCCGGTCCACGGACTGCACCACGTCCGCGTAGCCGACCACGGAACGCACCTTGTTGGTCTGCAACTGGCCGACGAAATGCCACGAAAGCGGCAGATCCGAACACGCGGCGGCCTTGGGTGCCGCGTCCTGGTCGCGGTTCTCCGCGACGTGGCGCACGCCGAGTTCGGAGAGAATGCGCACATCGTCCGCCGGGTAGGTCTTGGTGACCACGATGAGGGTCACCTCCTCACGCGGGCGGCCCGCGGCCGCGCAGGCGGCGGCGATGCGCTCTTCCACTGCCGCCAGGTTCGCGGCGAGTTCGTGCTTACGGTCCGTCATGCCCCATCAGTCCAGCCACACATAGCCCGCGAGCCGCCCGGTGGTGCGGTCGCGTCGGTACGAGAAGTGGTCCTTCGACTCCCGGGTGCACACCGGCGACTGCGCCCGGTCGCGCACCCCGAGGCGCTCGAGCTGCGCGTGCACTCCGGCGCCCACGTCGAGCGCCGGTGTGCCCCAACTGGTGTCGGCGTACGCGGCCGGCTCGACGGCGGCCACTTCGGCGCGCATCTCCTCGGGCACCTCGTAGCACCGGCCGCACACGGCGGGTCCGGTGCGGGCGACGATCCGGGCGGGGTCGGCGCCGAGTCCGGTCATGGCCCGTACGGCGGCGGGGACGACCCCGGCGACCAGTCCGGGCCGGCCCGCGTGGGCCGCGGCGGCGACACCGGCGACCGGGTCGGCGAGCAGGACGGGCACGCAGTCGGCGGTGAGGACGGCCAGGGCCAGACCGCGTTCGACGGTGACGACGGCGTCGGCCCGCGGGACCGGGCGGTCCCCCCAGGGCGCGTCGACCACGGCGACCTCGGCCCCGTGCACCTGGTTCATCCAGACCACCCGGGCCGGGTCGACGCCCAGCGACTTGGCCGCCAGCTCCCGGTTGGCCGCGACGGCGCCGGGGTCGTCGCCGACCGCGCCGCCGAGGTTGAGCTCCTCGTACGGAACGGCGCTCACTCCGCCCCACCGGTCGGTGAAGCCGAAGTGCGCGCCGTTCACGGTGTCGCGCTGTCCTATCACTTCAGGAAGTCCGGCACGTCCAGTTCCTCGGCCGCGCTGTCCGAGTAGGTGCGGGACGGCGGGACCGGCGGCGCGGAGACCGGCGGCAGGTCGCTCACCGGCTCCGGCGCGGGGGCCGGCTCCGGCTCCTCCTTCGGCTTGACGCTGCCGAGCGAGCCGAAGGACGGGCGGCTCTCGGACGGGCGGGCCGGGGTGGGCTCCTCGCGCTTGGCCGAGGAGGACCCGAGGACGTTGTCCCGCTTGGACGGCGGCTGCCCCCCGTCGAAGCCGGCCGCGATCACGGTGACCCGCACCTCGTCGCCGAGGGCGTCGTCGATGACCGCACCGAAGATGATGTTGGCCTCGGGGTGGGCGGCCTCGCTGACCAGCTGGGCGGCCTCGTTGATCTCGAAGAGGCCGAGGTCGGAGCCGCCGGAGATGGAGAGCAGGACCCCGCGGGCGCCGTCGATGGACGCTTCGAGCAGCGGGGAAGAGATGGCCATCTCGGCCGCGGCCACCGCGCGGTCGTCGCCGCGGGCCGAGCCGATGCCCATGAGGGCCGAACCGGCCTCGGACATGACCGACTTGACGTCGGCGAAGTCCAGGTTGATCAGGCCGGGCGTGGTGATGAGGTCGGTGATGCCCTGCACACCGGAGAGCAGCACCTGGTCGGCGGACTTGAACGCGTCGAGCACGCTGACCTGGCGGTCCGAGATGGACAGCAGCCGGTCGTTGGGGATGACGATGAGGGTGTCGACCTCTTCGCGGAGTTCCGCGATGCCGTCCTCGGCCTGGTTGGCCCGGCGCCGTCCCTCGAAGGTGAACGGGCGGGTGACCACGCCGATGGTGAGGGCGCCCAGCGAGCGGGCGATGTTGGCGACGACGGGCGCGCCGCCGGTGCCGGTGCCGCCGCCTTCACCGGCTGTCACGAAGACCATGTCGGCCCCCTTGAGGACCTCCTCGATCTCCTCGCGGTGGTCCTCGGCGGCCTTGCGGCCGACGGCCGGGTTGGCTCCGGCGCCGAGTCCGCGGGTGAGTTCGCGGCCGACGTCGAGCTTGACGTCGGCGTCGCTCATCAACAGCGCCTGTGCGTCGGTGTTGATGGCGATGAACTCGACGCCCTTGAGACCGACCTCGATCATCCGGTTGATGGCATTGACACCACCGCCGCCGACACCGATGACTTTGATGACTGCGAGGTAGTTCTGCGGTGCTGCCACGTCGAAGGCCTCTCGCCTCGAGTTACGTGTCGCCCGACCGCCGAAGCACTGATGCCCCCGCGACCCGACGACTGATGCCGATTGGGACGGTCCGTAGCGCCGACCCGAACCCTAACGCTGAAGTTTAGGGTTACCAGTGTGTCTGTTCCTTGGACTCTTCCGAACAGGACACTAAGTCGACAAGTGGCGCACGTTCAACGAACACGCCGAACCTCCCGTTTTTCTTTTCACCCTATGTGATCAGCCGTAGCGCTGCCCAACCAGGGTGCTGGCCTGCACGTATACCCGTCAACTCCCGGATGACGCCGGGGCGGTGGGAACACTCACGTCGAAGTGCCGCGCGTCGGGCGTCGCTTTCATGAGTGCGGTGAGCGCTCGGGCCTTGCGCACACCCTGCTCACCGCTTCCCCACGACACGGTCCGCTCGCCGCTCAACTCCAGTGAGATGTCGTCGTAGGAACGGACCTTGACGAGCCGCGCGTCCCGGGCGACCTCGTCCGGGAGCCGGCCGGCCACCCGTACCGCCTCGCGCACCAGCCGGTCGTCGTCGAAACGGCGCAGGCTCGCCGCGGCGGAACCGGAACGGGCCGGTTCCAATTCCAGCGTGGGCACGCCTTTGGGCGCCTTGGAAACCGTGGCGAAACGGACGCCTTCATCGTCCACTTCCACGAAGTTTCGGCCCTTTTGGACAATCAGGACCGGAGTACGCTCCGTCACTTTCAGTCCGATTCCGTGCGGCCAGGAACGCTCCACCTCGACCTCGTCGATGCGGGGCAATTTCCGCCGCAGCCGGGCCTCGACCGCCTCGGTGTCGACCGAGACCAGCGGATCCCCGACCGGCACGTCGGCGGCCTCGCGCACCTGAGCGGGCGTCAGGACGCGGGTGCCGGAGACCGACACGTCCTCCAGACGCGTCCAGTTGGAGCCGTAGAGCACCCAGACGGTCCCGCCCGCGACGAGCACGAGCGCCGCGACGAGAATGATGATCGTACGAAGACGGGGCGGGCGGAATCGCCGGACCCCGGGCGGGCCGGACGACTCCTGCTGGCGTGCACCGCGCTCGGCGGTGGTCGGTCCGGCCACGCTCCCCTGCCTTCCGTCAGTGTCTAGCGGTGCGCACGGGCGGCGATCGCCTCGTACACCATGCCGACGAGGAGGTCGTCGGCGTCCCGGCGGCCGAACTCGGCGGCGGCGCGGGACATCTCGTACAGCCGGTGCGGGTCGGCGAGCACGGGCAGGACGTTCTGCTGGAGCCACTCGGGCGTGAGTTCCGCGTCGTCGACCAGCAGTCCGCCGCCTGCCTTGACCACCGGCTGGGCGTTGAGCCGCTGTTCGCCGTTACCGATGGGCAGCGGGACGTAGGCGGCCGGGAGCCCCACGGCGGAGAGTTCGGCGACGGTCATCGCGCCCGCGCGGCAGAGCATCATGTCGGCGGCGGCGTACGCGAGGTCCATCCGGTCCAGATAACTTACCGGGATGTACGGGGGCATCCCCGGCATCTGGTGGACCTGCGGCAGTTCGTTCTTGGGTCCGACCGCGTGCAGGATCTGGATCCCGGCCTGCTGCAGCCACGGCGCGACCTGCTGGATGACCTCGTTGAGGCGGCGGGCGCCCTGCGAGCCGCCGGTGACCAGCAGCGTGGGCAGGTTGGGGTCGAGCCCGAACATGGCGCGGGCCTCGGGGCGGGCGGCGGCCCGGTCGAGGGTGGCGATGGAGCGGCGCAGCGGGATGCCGATGTAGCGGGAGTTGCGCAGCTTGCTGTCGGGAGTGGAGACGGCTACCTGGGCGGCGTAGCGCGAGCCGATCTTGTTGGCCAGGCCGGGGCGGGCGTTGGCCTCGTGGACGACGATCGGCACGCCGAGTCGCTTGGCGGCGAGGTAGGCGGGCAGCGCCACGTAGCCGCCGAAGCCGGCCACGGCGTCCGCCTTGGTGCGCTCCAGGATCTGCTCGGTCGCCTTGATGGTGCCGCGCAGCCGGCCCGGGACGGTGATCAGCTCGGGGGTGGGCTTGCGCGGCAGCGGTACGGCCGGGATCAGCGCCAGCTCGTAGCCGCGCTCGGGCACCAGGCGGGTCTCCAGGCCGCGTTCCGTGCCCAGGGCCGTGATTCCCACGGTCGGATCCTGCCTGCGCAGGGCGTCCGCGAGGGCGAGCGCGGGCTCGATGTGGCCCGCGGTTCCTCCGCCGGCGAGTACGACATGCACCGAAATTCACCGCTCTCCGGACGAACGCGCCGCCGAGGCACGCCGTCGCATCGTGTTCCAACTCCGGGGGTTCCGCTTGGCCGCGGGTCCCCTGGCTCCCCGCTTTCTACCAAAGCGAGGTTGCCGCAACGCAAGCGCCGCCCGCGCACCGGGTTCGTCACGCGCGAAGGCGATCAGCAGACCGATGGCGAACATGGTCGGCAGCAGGGCGGAACCCCCGTAGGAGAACAGCGGGAGCGGGACACCGGCGATCGGCAGCAGCCCGAGGACCGCACCGATGTTGATCACGGCCTGGGCCGTGATCCAGGTGGTCACGCCTCCCGCGGCATACCTCACGAAGGGGTCCTCCGTGCGTCCGGCCACGCGGATACCCGCATAGCCTAGAGCCGCGAACAGGGCGAGCACCGACAGTGTCCCGGCCAGGCCCAGTTCCTCACCGGTGACGGCGAAGATGAAGTCGGTGTGCGCCTCGGGGAGTTGGCCCCATTTCTCCACACTGGCGCCGAGCCCGGAACCGAAGAGTCCGCCCGAGGCGAGGGCGTAGATGCCGTGCACGGCCTGCCAGCAGGAGTCGCCCGGTCCGGGGTCGGTGGCACCGAGGCAGTTGAGCCGGGCCATGCGGTTCTCGCTGGTCTTGATGAGGACGAAGCCCAGCAGCAGGGCGATGGAGAGCACGCCCGCGAACAGCCGGGTGGGCGCGCCGGCCAGCCACAGCAGACCGAACAGGATGGCCGTGAGAATGATCGCGGTGCCCATGTCGCCGCCGATCATGATCAGCCCGAGCAGCATGAACGCGGCCGGCACCAGTGGCACCAGCATGTGCTTCCACTGCGTCAGCAGCTTCTTGTCTTGCTTGCGGGCGAGCAGGTCCGCGCCCCACAGCACCAGGGCCAGCTTGCCGAACTCGCTGGGCTGGATCTGGAAGGAACCGCCCAGTGAGATCCAGTTCTGGTTGCCGTTGACCGCGACCCCTATCCCCGGCACCTGGACCAGGATCATCAGGAAGACGGCACCGGCGAGAATGGGGTAGGCGAGCGCCCGGTGCAGCTTGACCGGCATCTTCGTCGCGGCGGCCAGGAGGCCGACGCCGATCAGCGCCGCGAGGGCCTGCTTGCGGAAGAAGTAGGAGCCGGGCAGCGACAGCTGGAGCGCGGTGATCTGGGAGGCCGAGTAGACCATCACCAGGCCGAGCACGATGATCAGGGCGCTGCCGCCGCAGATCAGGTAGTACGCGGTCAGCGGCCGGTCCCAGGCGCGGCGCAGGCGCAGGTACAGGCGCAGCACCGGGTTCTCCTGCGGCTGCCGCGGCGCCGCCGGCCGCTTGACGGCCCGCTGGACGGGCGGTCGTCCGGTACGGCTCTGGGGACTACCGGGCATCGCGGCCTCCGCTGTACGTCGGCATGGACCGTCGTCCTCCCGAGTTCACCCGGCGGCAGGAGGCGGCCGGGTCAGGCGCCGAGTTCGCGAACGGCCTGCGCGAACGCGTCACCGCGCTGGTTGTAGTTGGTGAACATGTCCATGGAGGCACAGGCCGGTGCCAGCAGCACCGTGTCACCGGGCCGGGCGAGCCGCCGCGCCTCCTGGACGGCCTGGAGCATCGCACCAGTGTCGGTCCGGTCGAGGTCGACCACGGGTACTTCGGGGGCGTGTCGCGCCAGGGCTTCGCGGATCAGGGCGCGGTCCGCGCCGACGAGGACGGCGCCGCGCAGCCGCTTCGCCGCACCGGCGACCAGTTCGTCGAAGGTCGCGCCCTTGGCCAGCCCGCCTGCGATCCACACGATCGACTCGTAGGCCGCCAAGGAGGCTTCGGTGGCGTGGGTGTTGGTGGCCTTGGAGTCGTCCACGTAGGCCACGCCGTCCACGTCGGCGACGTGTGCGATGCGGTGGGCGTCCGGGGTGAAGGCGCGCAGCCCGTCCCGTACGGCGGCGGCGGAGACGCCGAAGGCGCGGGCGAGGCCCGCCGCGGCAAGGGCGTTGGCGATGTTGTGCGGGGCGGGCGGGTCGACGTCCGCGACCTCGGCCAGCTCCTGGGCGTTCTTCTGCCGGTCCTCGACGAAGGCGCGGTCGACCAGGAGTCCCTCCACGACGCCGAGTTGGGAGGGGCCGGGCGTGCCCAGGGTGAAGCCGACCGCCCGGCAGCCCTCCTCGACGTCGGCCGCGCGGACCAGGTCCTCGGTCGCCTTGTCGGCCACGTTGTAGACGCAGGCGACGCGATTGCCCTCGTAGATGCGGCCCTTGTCGGCGGCGTAGGCCTCCATGGAGCCGTGCCAGTCGAGGTGGTCGGGGGCGAGGTTGAGGACGGCGGCGGAGTGGGCGCGCAGGGAGGGCGCCCAGTGGAGCTGGTAGCTGGACAGCTCGACCGCGAGGACGTCGTACTCGGTGTCGCCGGTGACCGCGTCGAGGAGCGAGACGCCGATGTTGCCGACGGCGGCGGTACGCAGACCGGCCGCCTTCAGGATCGAGGCGAGCATCTGGACCGTGGTGGTCTTGCCGTTGGTGCCGGTGACGGCGAGCCAGGGCGCGGGCTTCCGGCCGTCCAGGCCGCGCAGGCGCCAGGCCAGTTCGACGTCGCCCCAGACGGGGACGCCGGCCTCGTCGGCCGCCGTGAACAGGGGCTTGGTGGGCTTCCAGCCGGGTGCGGTGACGATCAGCTCGGTGCCTCCGGGGAGCGTGTCCCCGTCGCCGAGGCGCACGGTGACGCCGAGCGCCTCCAGCTCCGCCGCCTGCGACCGCGCGCGCTCGTCCGCGCCGTCGTTGACGACGGTGACCTGCGCGCCGAGCCCGTGCAGGGCCTTGGCCGCCGGGACGCCTGAGACGCCGAGTCCGGCGACGGTGACGTGCTTGCCGCTGAATTCCGAAGGCACCGAGGAGGTCACTTGTCCGTTGCCCATCCCGCGTAGAAGAGGCCGAGTCCGACGATCACACAGATGCCCTGGATGATCCAGAAACGGACCACGACAAGGACTTCGGACCAGCCTTTGAGTTCGAAGTGGTGCTGGAGTGGCGCCATCCGGAAGACCCGCTTGCCGGTGAGGCGGAAGGAGCCGACCTGGATGACCACCGACATGGTGATCAGGACGAACAGGCCGCCGAGGATGGCCATCAGCAGTTCGGTGCGCGAGCAGATCGCCAGACCCGCGAGCACACCGCCGAGCGCGAGCGAACCGGTGTCGCCCATGAAGATCTTGGCCGGCGAGGTGTTCCACCACAGGAAGCCGAGGCAGGAGCCCATCAGCGCGGACGCGACCACCGCGAGGTCGAGCGGGTCTCTCACCTCGTAGCAGGCCCCCGGGTTGGTCAGGGTCAGCGCGTTGGCGCAGGACTCCTGGAACTGCCAGACGCCGATGAAGGTGTAGGCGCCGAAGACCAGGACGGAGGCGCCGGTGGCCAGGCCGTCCAGGCCGTCGGTGAGGTTCACGCCGTTCGACATCGCGAGGATCATGAACAGCGCCCAGACGACGAACAGCACCGGGCCGATGGTCCAGCCGAAGTCGGTGATGAACGACAGCTTCGTGGACGCCGGGGTGTTGCCCCGGTTGTCCGCGAACTGCAGCGCGAGCACGGCGAAGGCGATGCCGACGGTCAGCTGGCCGATCATCTTCGCCCTGGCCCGCAGGCCCAGCGAGCGCCGCTTGACGATCTTGATGTAGTCGTCGAGGAAGCCGACCAGGCCCATGCCCACCATCAGGCCCAGCACCAGCAGACCGGAGAAGGTCGGCCCCGCGTCGATGTCGGGGTCCAGGTAGCCGGTGATGCCCTTGGCGAGGAAGTACGCGGCGACCGTCGCCAGGATGAAGGCGATACCGCCCATGGTCGGCGTACCGCGCTTGCTGGCGTGCTCGCGCGGTCCGTCGTCGCGGATGTACTGGCCGTAGCCCTTGCGGGCCAGGAGCTTGATCAGCAGCGGGGTGCCGACCAGCGTCAGGAAGAGGCCAATGACTCCTGCGAACAGGATCTGCTTCATCATCGGGCGGCAACCTCACCCTCGGCGCCGGTCTCGAGCAGCGCCGAGGCGACGCTCTCCAGGCCCACCGAACGGGACGCCTTCACGAGCACGACGTCCCCCGGGCGCAACTCGCTGCGCAACAGGTCGACCGCCGCCTGTGCGTCGGACACGTGCACCGACTCCTCACCCCACGAACCCTCGTTATATGCGCCCAGTTGCAGCCATCGGGCTTCCCTGCCCCCGACCGCGACGAGCTTGCCGACATTGAGCCGGACGGCGAGCCGTCCGACCGCGTCGTGCTCGGCGAGCGCCTCGTCCCCGAGCTCGGCCATCTTGCCGAGCACCGCCCACGTGCGACGCCCCTTGCTCATGGCCACCAGCGCGCGCAGCGCGGCCTTCATGGACTCGGGGTTCGCGTTGTAGGCGTCGTTGACGACCGTCACGCCGTCCGGGCGCTCGGTGACCTCCATCCGCCAGCGGGAGAGGGAGCCCGCCTCGGAGAGCGCGGTGGCGATCTCGTCTGCGGACATGCCCAACTCGTGGGCGACGGCGGCCGCGGCGAGCGCGTTCGACACGTGGTGCTCACCGTACAGGCGCATGGTCACATCGCTTGCACCGGAGGGTGTGTGAAGGCTGAAGGAAGGCTGTCCGGTGTCCGTGAGTCGCACGTTCTCGGCAGAGACGTCCGCTTCGCCGGACTCTCCGAAAAGGATCACCTTCGCCTTCGTTCGGGAGGCCATGGCCCGTACGAGGGGGTCGTCCGCGTTGAGGACCGCGGTGCCGCCCTCCTCGGCCGGCGGCAGCGCCTCGACGAGCTCGCCCTTGGCCTGGGCGATCTGCTCCCGGCCGCCGAACTCGCCGATGTGCGCGGAGCCGACGTTCAGGACGAGGCCGACCTTCGGCGGGGTCAGCTCGCACAGGTACCGGATGTGACCGATGCCGCGGGCGCCCATCTCCAGGACGAGGAACTTCGTCTCGTCGGTGGCGGTGAGCGCGGTGAGCGGCAGTCCGACCTCGTTGTTCATGGAGCCGGGCGTGAAGACCGTGGGCGCCTTGCGGCGCAGTACCTGGGCGATCAGGTCCTTGGTGCTGGTCTTGCCGGCCGACCCGGTGAGGGCCACGAGGGTGGTGCCCAGGCGCCGCACGACGTGCCGGGCGAGAGCGCCCAGGGCGGCCTGGACGTCCTCGACGACGATCGCGGGCACGCCGACGGGGCGGGAGCCGAGGACGGCCACCGCACCCGCTTCGACGACCTGCGCGGCGAAGTCGTGGCCGTCCACCCGCTCGCCGACGAAGGCCACGAAGAGGCTGCCGGGCCCCGCTTCCCGCGAGTCCCGGACGACCGGCCCGGTGACCTCGGCGGACGCGTCCGGTATGTCGTGCATCCGCCCGCCGACGACTTCTGCGATCTCGGCGAGTGAGAGGGTGATCACAAGTTCGTCCCCTGCATCGGGATCAGGATCGGCTGGATCATTCGGGATCTCATCCCTGTCTCATCCCTGGGTCTTCTTGATGGCTTCGCGCAGCACCTGACGGTCGTCGAAGGGACGGACGACCCCGGCGATGTCCTGGCCCTGCTCGTGGCCCTTGCCGGCCACCACGACGGTGTCGCCGGGCTCGGCCCGGGCGACGGCGGCGGCGATCGCGGCGGCCCGGTCCTCGAAGACCTGCACCTCGCCGCGCTCGTGCGCGGGCACGGTCGCCGCGCCCTGGAGCATGGTGGCGAGGATCGCGAGGGGGTCCTCGGAGCGGGGGTTGTCGGAGGTCAGTACGGCGGTGTCGGCGAACCGGGCCACGGCGGCGCCCATCGGCTCCCGCTTGGAGGTGTCCCGGTCGCCGCCGCAGCCGAGCACGGCGTGCAGCTTGCCCTCGGTGACCTTGCGCAGGGCCCGCAGGACGGACTCGACGGCGTCGGTCTTGTGGGCGTAGTCGACCACCGCGAAGTACGGCTGGCCCTCGTCCACGCGCTCCAGGCGGCCCGGTACACCCGGTACGGCGGCGACGCCGTCGGCGGCGGCCTGCGGGTCGAGCCCGGCGGCGGCGAGGGCGACGATCGCGGCGAGGGTGTTCGCCACGTTGAACGGCCCGGCCAGCGGCGACTTGGCGGCGATCCGCTCGCCCTTGGGCCCGAGGACGGTGAACGTGGAGTCCAGCGGGCCGACCTCGACCTCGTCGGCGCGCCAGTCGGCGTCCGGGTGGCCCTCGGCGGAGTAGGTGACGACCGGGACGGTGGCCTCGCCCGCGAGGCGGCGCCCGTACTCGTCGTCGACGTTGACCACGCCGAGTTTGCTGCGCCCGGGGGTGAAGAGCTGCGCCTTGGCCTGGAAGTAGTCCTCCATCCCGGAGTGGAACTCCATGTGCTCCGGGCTGAGGTTGGTGAAGACCGCGATGTCGAAGACGCACGCGTCGACGCGGCCGAGGACCAGGGCGTGGCTGGAGACCTCCATGGCGACCGCCTCGGTGCCGCGCTCGCGCATCACCGCGAACAGGGCCTGGAGGTCGGTGGCCTCGGGCGTGGTCCGCTCCGACTTGATGCGCTCGTCACCGATGCGCATCTCGACGGTGCCGATCAGACCGGTGGACTTCGCCGTGCGCAGACCGCCCTCGACGAGGTACGCGGTGGTGGTCTTGCCGGAGGTGCCGGTGATGCCGAACTGGAGGAGGTCGCGGCCGGGGTGGCCGTAGATCGTGGCCGCCAGTTCGCCCATCCGCGCGCGCGGGTCGTCGACGACGAGCGCCGGCAGCCCGGTGGCGGCGACGCGCTCCGCGCCGGCCGGGTCGGTCAGCACGGCGGCGGCGCCGAGACCGGCGGCCTGGGTGACGAAGTCGGCGCCGTGGGCGCGGGCTCCGGGCAGTGCTGCGTACAGGTCGCCGGGGCGGACGGCGCGCGAGTCGTGGGTGATGCCCGTGACCTCGGCGGAGCCGTCCGGAGCGGCGGCACCCAGCTGATCGGCGAGTTCCGCGAGGGGGGTGGCGGAGATCCGCACCGGCCGGGGCGGTCCCGGATATGTCACGGGGTGGCCCTTCTGGGTGGTTTGGGAGTGATCAGGGTGTGGCACGGCGGTGAGCGTACCGGGAGTACCCGCCTGGGGGCCAAAGAGGGCTCCGCGCGCAGCGCGGTCCGGCAAGGGCGGTGGGGGGAGACGGGTGGGCGAGGTGGGAGGGCTGGACTGGTTCCCGGGGTCGGGGGTGATCGTTGTCACGGGTGGTTCCTGGTGGCTCGGTACTGAAACGGCGCTGGCTCGGTACGGGCTCGGTGTCTGTGGGGGCGGTGCTGCTCAGGGCTTGAAGGTCACCGGGAGCCTCGCGGGATCGGCCCCGGTCGGCGGCACCTGGAGGGTCTTCAGGGCGAACTCCATGACCTGCTTGTAGATGGGACCGCAGATCTGGCCGCCGAAGTAGCTGCCCTCGGTGGCGTTCTGGATGGCGCAGTAGACGGTGACGCGGGGCTTGTCGGCGGGCGCGAACCCGGCGAAGGACGAGGTGTAGCCGTGGTACTTGCCGGTGGCCGGATCCACCCGGTTGGCCGTGCCCGTCTTGCCCGCCACCCGGTAGCCGGGGATGCGGGCCTTGGTGCCGGTGCCCTCCTCGTCGTCGACGACGGACTCCAGCATCTGTGCGAGGGTCTTCGCGGTCTTCTCGCTGGTTACACGGGTCTTCTCGGGCTCCGGGGCCGGGGTGAAGCGTCCGTCGGCACCCTTGGTGCCCCGTACGAGCGTGGGTTCGATCCGGACGCCGCCGTTGGCGATGGTCGAGTAGATGGAGGCCGCCTGGAGCGCGTTCACGGAGACGCCCTGGCCGAAAGGAATCGTGTACTGCTGCGAGGTCGACCACTGGCCGGGCGGCGCGAGGATGCCCTTGGTCTCGCCGGGGAAGCCGAGCCCGCTGTAGCCGCCGAGGCCGAACTTGCGCAGGTAGGAGTAGAGCACCTTGTTGGCCTCGGCCTGGGTCTTGCCCAGTTCGCCGGTGGCCATGATGGTGCCGATGTTGCTGGACTTGGCGAGCACGCCGTTGAGCGTGAGGTACCAGGTCGGGTGGTCGATGTCGTCCTTGAAGAGCCGGTCGCCGCGCTTGAGCCGGTTGGGGACGGTGATGTGGGTGCCGGGGGTGGCGGCGTTCTCCTCCAGTACGGCCGCCATCGAGAGCACCTTGGCGGTGGAGCCCGGTTCGAAGGCGTCCTGGAGTGCGGCGTTGCCGAGCGCGTCGGGGTCGGCGTGGGCGAGGTCGCCGGGGTCGAAGCTCGGCGCGTTGGCCATGGCGAGGATCTCGCCGGTGGCGGTGTCCTGGACGATGACGTAGCCGCCGTCCGCCTTGGACTTCTCCACCTGCTCGCCGATGGCGTGCTGCGCGGCCCACTGGATGTCGCGGTCGATGGTCAGCTCGACGTCGCTGCCGGGCACGGCGGGCGTCTCGGTGGACCCGGCCGTGGGCACCTGCCGCCCGCCGGACTGCGCGTAGCGGATCTTGCCGTCCTCGCCGGCCAGCGTCTTGTCCAGCTTGCGCTCCAGGCCGCCGCCGCCCTTGCCGTCGGCGCCGACCCAGCCGAGGACGCCGGCGGCGAGGTCGCCGCCCGGGTACACGCGTTTGCTGCTGGGGTCGGCGAAGACGCCGGCGAGCACGTTGACCGCGGACTTGTCGGTCTCCGCCTTGGTGGTGAGCGCGGTCTTCAGGTCCTTGATCTGGTTCCAGACCTGGGGCGTCTGCCGGCGCGCGAGACGGACGTAGCGCAGTTTCCTGTTCTTCGGGCGCAGCACCTCGGCCAGATGCTGCTGGTCCTGGCCGAGGATGGGCGCGAGCAGCGCCGCCGCCTGCTCGGGCCCGTCGTCGACCTTGAGCTGTTCGCGGGTGAACATCGTGGGGTCGGCGGTGATGTCGTAGGAGTCCACGGTGCTCGCGAGGGCGACGCCGTTGCGGTCGGTGATGCCGCCGCGCTCGGCGGGCAGGGTGTGCACCACGTAGCGGTTCTGCTCGGCCTTCGCGGAGTACGTGCCGGCGTCGACGGCCTGCACCTGGAGGAGCCGTACGACGAACGCGGCCAGCACGAGCGTCAGCGCGAGGCCGATCATGCGCAGACGGGGGCGCGGGCTGCCCAGCCGGAAGGCGCGGGGCGCCGGCCGGGGCGGTCCGGGCCTGCGGGCCGGCCGGGCGCCGGGGCCGGGGCGGCGCCCGCCGCCGGGGCGGGCGGGCCTGGCGGGTCCGGGCACACGGCGCCGCGGCGGTTCCCTGTCGGACACTTCCGTCACCTGCCGGGAGTCGGGGTCGGGGTGGGCGTCGCCGCCGTGGTGGGGGTGGCGGCCGTGCCCGTGGTGGTGGACGTGGGGGACGGGGCGGACGGTTCGGCGTAGGGGGACGGGGTGGCCGCGGACGGGCTGCCGGACGTCGCGGTCAGCGCCTCGGGGGCGAGCACGAGCGGGGTGGCCGCGGCGGGCGCGGGGCTGGGCGAGCCCTTGACCTTCCCGTCGGGATCGAGGAAGGCGGGGTCGCCGCCGGGCACCATGCCCAGTTCGCGGGCGCGGCGCTGGAGGGCCCGGGGGGCGGAGTAGGCGTCGATGTCCCGCTGGAGCGCCTGCTCCTCGTCGGTCAGCTCCTTGGTCTGCTGCTTCAGGTCGTCCAGCTGGAAGGAGCCTTCGCTGAGGGCGGAGTTGAGCACCAGGAGCCCGATGAGGCCACCGCCGAGGAGGACCACGACCAGGAGGACGAAGGGGGCCCGGGCCGCCTGGCCGCGGGCGCTGTTCGTGGGCAGGAGCCGGGCGAGGCGGGCCGCCCTGCCCTTCAGCTCGGGATTCCTGCTCACTCGCCCTCCCCCAGGGGGTGTCGTCCGCCGCCGTGCCCGGCCTGCCTCGCTCGGTCCGCCCGAGGGACTCCCTTCACCCGAGGGACTCCCTGATGCGCTCGGCACCGCGCAGCCGTGCCGGTGCCGCCCGCCGGTTCTCGGCGATCTCCTCCTCGGTGGGAAGTTCGGCACCGCGCGTCAGCAGCTTGAGGCGCGGCGCGTAGCGTTCGGGGACAACGGGCAGACCGGGCGGCGCGGTGTTGGCGGCGCCGCCCGCGAACACCTGCTTGACCAGCCGGTCCTCCAGCGAGTGGTACGACAGCACGGCGATCCGCCCGCCGACCGCGAGCGCCTCCACGGCCGCCGGGATCGCCCGCTCGAGCACCGGCAGTTCGCCGTTGACCTCGATGCGCAGGGCCTGGAAGGTGCGCTTGGCCGGGTTGCCGCCGGTGCGCTTGGCGGCCTGGGGCAGTGCCGCGCGGATCAGCTCGACGAGGCGGGCGCTGTTGGTGAACGGCTCCTTCTCGCGCTCGCGCACGACGGCGGACACGATCCGCTTGGCCTGCTTCTCCTCGCCGTACGCCCGCAGGATGCGGACGAGTTCGCCGGGCGGATAGGTGTTGAGGACCTCGGCGGCGCTCATGCCGGTGCTCTGGTCCATCCGCATGTCGAGCGGGGCGTCCTGGGCGTAGGCGAAGCCGCGGCCGGCCTCGTCGAGCTGCATGGAGGAGACGCCGAGGTCGAACAGCACGCCCTGGACGCGGGGGACGCCGAGCCGGTCGAGTACGTCGGGCAGCTCGTCGTAGACGGCGTGCACGAGGGTGGCGCGCTCGCCGTGCGGGGCGAGCCGCTCGCCGGACAGGCGCAGGGCCTCCTTGTCGCGGTCGAGCGCCACGAGCCGGGCCTCGGGGAAGCGTTCGAGGAGCGCCTCGCTGTGCCCGCCGAGTCCCAGCGTGCAGTCGACGACCACGGCTCCCGGCTCCTTGAGGGCGGGCGCCAGCAGGTCCAGACACCGCTGGAGCATCACCGGGACGTGTCGACTCTGGCTCAAGTGGGGCGGCCTCTCAGATCCGGCGCGACGTCACGCACCGCCGGGTCCCCTCCCGCTCGCGTCCGAAGGGGAAGGCCTGCCGGCGCCAAAAGCGTCGGCCGGCCGGGAGCGGGAGGAGGCCGAGCCGTACGTACGCGCCGCGCACGTGGGGAGATCTGGCGGGACGTCGTCCAGGTCTCCGGGGAATTCAGTCCAGCAGGGAGAACCTCGCCTCCCGCTTCGCGTCACTTTAGTCCACCGTGTCGCCCGGTCAATCAACCGGCCTGCGCGTCGCGGTCGCCGGCGTCCGCAAACCGGCATCGCACGGCTTTTCACTCATACGGCCGCCTTTGCACCGCCCTGTGGGTTGGCTCACAACAGGCCTCGATGACGTTCTTTGTCCCGCTTCACAGCGGGCCACCGGCCCGGACGGCCAGTAACGTCATGGATATGACGACTTCTGCATCGGTACCCGCAGGCCCCGAATCCGCCACCGTGGCCGACCACACCGTCACCGACCGGCTCGTCGAAGCGAACGGACGCTATGCCTCGGCGTTCGACGACCCCGGGATGGACGCCCGCCCCGTCCAGCGCGTCGCGGTCGTGGCCTGCATGGACGCCCGCCTCGACCTGCACGCCGCGCTCGGCCTGAAGCTCGGCGACTGTCACACGATCCGCAACGCGGGCGGTGTGGTCACCGACGATGTGATCCGCTCCCTGACGATCAGCCAGCGGGCGCTCGGCACCCGCAGCGTGGCCCTCATCCACCACACCAACTGCGGCATGGAGTCCATCACCGAGGAGTTCCGGCACGATCTGGAACTGGAGGTCGGTCAGCGCCCCGCGTGGGCGGTGGAGGCCTTCCGGGACGCCGACCAGGACGTGCGGCAGTCGATCGAGCGGGTGCGCACCTCGCCGTTCCTGCTGCACACCGAGGATGTGCGCGGTTTCGTCTTCGACGTGAAGACGGGCCTGCTGCGCGAGGTCGACCCCGCCTGACCGGGCGGCACGCCCCCGACGATCCCGCCGGGCAGGCGCCGCCGCCGAGGCCCTACGGGCCGTGAGTGCCGCAAGGGCCGACATGTCGCGGCCAGTTGTCCACAGGCAGTGACACGAATCGGTAACGGCGGCAAGAATGCGGGAAGTGGTGTCGCACGGAACTTTTTCCGGGCGGCGTCCGTGATTCGGGGTGGGCCGGTCCGCACAGTGGGGCCGGCCCGGCAAGTTGGGGTACCTCCATTCCTCAGGGAGTGCGGGGAAAGGCCGAGGAGGGCCGGGTGACGACCTATGACGACCAGGCGAGCCATGGGGGCGCCGCCGCGCGCGCGTACGGGAGCGTGGGGGAAGATCTGACCGCCGTGGTCGAGCGGGTCCGCGGTTCGGTGGAGGACGTGATCGAGGGCAAGCCCGAGGTCGTACGGCTCTCGCTGACCGTGCTGCTGGCCGAGGGACACCTGCTGATCGAGGACGTCCCGGGTGTCGGCAAGACGATGCTGGCCAAGGCCCTGGCGCGGTCCATCGACTGTTCGGTCCGCCGCATCCAGTTCACGCCGGACCTGCTGCCCTCGGACATCACCGGGGTGTCCATCTGGGACCAGCAGCGCCGGGACTTCGAGTTCAAACCGGGCGCGATCTTCGCGCAGGTGGTGATCGGCGACGAGATCAACCGCGCGTCGCCGAAGACGCAGTCGGCCCTGCTCGAGTCGATGGAGGAGCGCCAGGTCACCATCGACGGCCAGACCTACGAGCTGCCCAGCCCCTTCATGGTGGTGGCGACGCAGAACCCGGTCGAGATGGAGGGCACCTATCCGCTGCCGGAGGCCCAGCGGGACCGCTTCATGGCCCGGGTCTCCATCGGTTATCCGAGTCCCGACGCCGAGTTGCGGATGCTGGACGTGCACGGCGGGGCCAGCCCGCTGGACGATCTGCAGCCGGTGGCGCACGCGCACGACATCCTGAAGCTGATCGAGGCGGTCCGCGGCGTCCACGTGGCGGATCCGATCCGGCGGTACGCGGTGGAGCTGGTCGCCGCGACCCGGGTCCACCCGGACCTCAGACTCGGCGCCTCGCCGCGTGCCACGCTGCATCTGCTGCGCGCGGCGAAGGCGTCCGCCGCCCTGAGCGGCCGGGACTACGCGCTGCCGGACGACGTCCAGGCCCTCGCGGTCGCCGTCCTGGCCCACCGGCTGCTGCCGACCGCGCAGGCCCAGCTCAACCGGCGCACCGCCGAGCAGGTCGTCCAGGAGATCCTGCAGCGCACCCCGGTGCCCGCGGAACCTCAGCAGCAGACGGGCCTCGGCATGGGCCGCGGCACGTCGGCGTACGGTCAGCAGCCGCCGCGGAGGCTGTGATGGACGCCGGGGGGACGGCCGGGGCCGGGACGGACCGGGGTGAGGGCGGTGGCATCCGGACCGCCCTGGCCGGTCTGACCACCCGCGGGCGCTCCTTCCTGGCCGCCGGCATCGCGGCCGCGGTCTGCGCCTATGTCCTCGGGCAGAGCGATCTGCTGCGCGTCGGGCTGCTCCTGGGCGTGCTGCCCCTGGTCTGCGCGGCCGTGCTCTACCGCACGCGCTACCGGGTCGCGGGCAGTCGCCGGCTCTCCCCCGGCCGGGTGCCCGCGGGCAGTGAGGCCCGGGTCCATCTGCGCGTCGACAACGTCTCCCGGCTGCCCACGGGTCTGCTGATGCTCCAGGACCGGGTGCCCTACGTGCTCGGCCCGCGGCCCCGCTTCGTCCTCGACCGGGTCGAGCCGGGCGGCCGCCGCGAGGTGTCCTACCGGGTCCGTTCCGACCTGCGCGGCCGCTACCCGCTGGGTCCGCTGCAGCTGCGCCTGACCGACCCGTTCGGCCTGTGCGAGCTGACCCGCTCCTTCTCGGCGTACGACACCCTGACCGTGATCCCGCGTGTGGAGGCGCTGCCGCCGGTGCGGCTGAGCGGGGAGGCGAAGGGGTACGGCGAGGGCCGGCAGCGCTCGCTCGCCCTGGCCGGCGACGACGACGTGATCCCGCGCGGGTACCGGTACGGCGACGACCTGCGCCGCGTGCACTGGCGCTCCACCGCGCGCTACGGCGAGCTGATGGTGCGCCGCGAGGAGCAGCCGCAGCGGGCCCGCTGCACGGTGCTCCTGGACACCCGGGTCGTGGCCTTCGACGGCACCGGCCCCGACTCGGCCTTCGAGTGGGCGGTGTCGGGCGCGGCGTCCGTGCTGGTGCACATGCTGGAGCGGGGCTTCTCGGTCCGGCTGCTCACCGACACCGGCGACTCGGTGCCGGGCGAGGGCGCCGACGGCTTCGCGGGGGCCGGGCAGGCCTCGGCCGACGCGGCCGGCCTGATGCTGGACACCCTCGCGGTGATCGACCACTCCGACGGCACGGGTCTGTCCTCGGCGTACGACACGCTGCGCGGCGGGAACGAGGGGCTGCTGGTGGCGTTCTTCGGCGACCTGGACGAGGAGCAGGCCGCGGTGGCCGCGAAGATGCGGCAGCGCAGCGGCGGCGCCCTCGCCTTCGTCCTGGACAGCGGGGCCTGGTCCCGGGAACCGACCGACGTGCCCGGCCCGTCGGACCGGAGCGGGGAACGGCTGCGCATGCTGCGCGAGTCGGGCTGGAGCGCCGTGACGGTCCCGCGGGGCGCCACGGTCGAGGAGCTGTGGCGCACGGCCGACCACGAACGCACCACCCTCACGACCCCGACCGGCGGAAAGGCGACGCGATGAGCGGGCGGGCGCGGCCGGCGTACTCCGGGCCACCGACCGGGCGGGCCCCGGACGCCGGGCCGGGCGGCCGGGCACGGCTCATGGCTCACGCGTCCGGCACGGCGCCCATGCCACGGCGGCGGCCCGGCGGCACCGTGCGGGGCCGTCCCGCCACCACGGCCACCGGGCAGGAGGCAACTCGATGAGCGGGCAGGCACGAATCGCGGCGCACCCGGACGGCGGGCCGCGGGGGCGGCCGGGTGGGGCCGGTCAGTACCCGCCCGCCCTCACGGCCACCGGCCGGGGAGCGACGCGATGAGCGGGCGGGCGCGGTTGGCGTTGTGTGCGTGGGCGGCCACGTTGATGACGGCCTGTGCGTTGTTGCCGTTGGTCGACCCGGCCACGTGGATCCTGCAGGCGGCGGTCCTGCTGGCGGTGCAGTCCGGGGTGGGCGCGGTGGCCCGGCGGGTGCCGCTGGCACGGCCGCTGACCATCGCCGCCCAGGCCGTGGTCACGCTGTTGCTGCTCACTCTGGTCTTCGCCCGGGAGCAGGCGATCGCCGGGCTCGTCCCCGGCCCGCGGGCCTTCCAGCACTTCGCCGATCTGCTTCAGCAGGGTGGCGACGACATAGCCAGGTACGCGATCCCGGCGCCGTTGGAGTCCGACGGCATCCGGCTGATGCTCGTCGGCGGCGTCCTGGTGATCGGGCTGCTGGTGGACACCCTCGCGGTGTCCTTCCGCAGCGCCGCTCCGGCCGGCCTGCCGCTGCTCGCGCTCTACTCGGTGGCCGCGGGGCTCTCCGAGGGCGGCGCCGACTGGCTCTGGTTCCTGGTCGCCGCGGCCGGCTATCTGATGCTGCTGCTGGCCGAGGGGCGTGACCGGCTCTCGCAGTGGGGCCGGGTCTTCGGCGGCTCGTCGCGCGCGCCGGGCACGGACCAGGGGCGCGCGCTGGCCCCGGTGCGCACCGGACGGCGCATCGGCGCCTTCGCGCTGGGCATCGCCCTGGTGGTGCCGCTCGCCCTGCCCGCGATGGACGGCGGGCTGCTGGACGGCGCCCGCGGCGGCGTGGGTTCCGGGACCGGGGGCGGCGGCACGATCTCCGCGGTCAACCCGCTGGTCTCGCTGCGGGACAACCTCAACATGAACGAGGACCGCGAGGTCCTCTCCCTCCAGACCGACTCCGAGAACCTGGCCGACCTGTACCTGCGCATCGTCTCCCTGGACGACTTCGACGGCACCACCTGGAAGCCGTCCAAGCGGCACATCACGGCCGTGCCGGACGGCACGTTCCCCACCCCGGCCGGCCTAGGCCCCGAGATCAGGCGCACGGAGTTCCGGACCCTGATCTCGGCGGCGGACGGGTTCGCCCAGGACTGGCTGCCGATGCCGTACCCGCCCAGCGGCGTACGCGTCGCGGGCAACTGGCGCTACGAGCCGGTCGGCATGACCCTGGTCGGTGACCACGGCCAGAACACCCGCGGGCTGACGTACGAGGTGCGCAGCCTGAGTCTGCAGCCGACCGCGCAGCAGCTCGCCTCGGCGCCACCGGCGCCGGAGGCGCTCAGGCGCGAGTACACGGAGCTGCCGGACTCGCTGCCCGAGGTGGTCTCCCGGACCGCCCGCGAGGTGACCGCCGGTGCCTCGAACCCCTACGAGCAGGCCGTCAAGCTCCAGGAGTACTTCGCGATCAACGGCGGCTTCGAGTACGACGCCCAGGTCGACATCGGCAGCGGCTCGGAGGCGATCGCCCGGTTCCTGAAGCAGAAGGAGGGCTTCTGCGTCCACTTCTCCTTCGCCATGGCGGCGATGGCCCGCTCCCTGGGCATCCCGGCCAGGGTCGCGGTGGGCTTCGCGCCCGGCTCCCCGCAGGCGGACGGCTCGGTATCGGTGGGGCTGCGGGACGCGCACGCGTGGCCCGAGGTGTACTTCGAGGGCGTGGGCTGGACCCGCTTCGAGCCGACCCCGACGCGTGGCTCGACCCCGTCGTACACCATCACCGACCGGCCGGGCAGCTCGGTGCCCGACCCGGCCCTGCCGTCGCGCAACACCCAGACGGAGCCGTCGGCGGCGCCCTCGGAGAGCGACACCTGCTCCCCGCAGGACAAGAAGCTGGACGCCTGCGCCAGCGAGTCCGCGGTGGCCGTGCCCGTCACCGGCGGCGACGGACCGAAGTGGTACGCGCTGCTGGCCTGGGCCCTGGCCGGGCTCGTCGTGCTGCTGGTCCCGCTGGCGCCGATGCTGTGGCGGCTGCGCGTCAGGGCGTTGCGGCTCGGGGCGCACGGCCGCGGTGAGGCGGACGCCGGCCCGCACACCCTCGCGGTCTGGCAGGAGCTGACCGACACGGCGTGGGACCTGGGGATCCTGCCGGAGGAGTCGCAGACCACGCGCAAGGCGGCGGCCCGCGTCGTCCGGCTGGGCCGGCTCGATGCGCCGGCCGCCGCGGCGGTGCACCGGGTGGCGGACGCCGTGGAGCAGGTCCTCTACGCGCCCCGTCCGCGCCTGACGGCCGGGCTGACGGAGGACGTGCGGCTGGCCACCGCCGGTCTACGGGCCACGGCCGGTCGCGGCACGCGGTCGCGCGCACTGCTCGCCCCGCGTTCGGCCGTACGGGTGGCCTGGGCGGCCTCCGCCCGGTGGACGGCCGTGAAGCGACGGGCCGCGGCGGCCCGTCCGGTGTGGCGCAAGACGTCGGACCAGCAGGGCTGAACAGGGTGGGCGCCGCCCTGCGGGGGCCGGCGCCCACCCGGGCGTCCACGGCCATGGACGGGGCCGGGGACGGCCCCGGATGCTCATGGGCACGCGTGAGGGGGGTGACCACCCGGACGGTGGTCACCCCCCTCACGCGGATGTCCTGGTGAGCGGTGGCTCGGTCGCTACTGACCGCCCTGCTGCTCGTCTCTGCGACGCTGCCAACGCTCGTCGATACGGTCCATCATGGAGCGTTTCTGTCGTCCCTGGCGGCGGGCCGCCTGCGGACCGGCACCGGCCGCCTGCTGCTCGCCCGGCTTGGGGGCCTTGCGCCAGCCGGTCACGGCGAGAACCGCGCAGCCCAGCATGACCAGGAAGCCCACCACACTGAGCCACACCTGCTGGGCGACCATACCGGCCATGAGGAGCGCAATACCTACGAGGAAGCCCGCGACCGCCTGGTAGACCCGTCGCCGGGTGTACGTACGCAGCCCGCTTCCCTCGAGCGCTGTCGCGAACTTGGGATCTTCGGCGTACAGCGCTCGCTCCATCTGCTCGAGCATGCGCTGCTCGTGCTCCGAGAGCGGCACGGAGTCCTCCTCATCGTGCAGTCGCCGGGGCGACCCGGGGGGTCCCTTCAGGATAGGCAGGGAATCGCCCCCGTGAAACCCGCCCCTCTGCGCCAATTGACCAACCGGACTCCGTCATGGCCGTGCCGGCTCGCTGAAGTTCCCATTCCCCAGCGGCCGACCCGTCATGCCGGGCCGTCTCCCTCGATCATACGGCGAGTGCCCCCCGTTCGGGGGGCCTGTGGCGTACTCCATCTGCAGTCGCGCCCCTGATCAGCGCCGTACCCCGCCGGGCACTCAGGCCTCGTCGGTGCCTCGCGTCTCACCGAGCACGTGGAGCTGGGTGGCCACGGAGTGGAACGCGGCGAGTTCGGCCGCCGCGGCCTCCAGCTTCAGCAGCGCCTCCATGGCGCCCGGCTCGGTGTCCACCAGCACGCCGGGGACGAGATCGGCGAAGACCCGTACGCCGTGCACGGCGCCGATCCGGAGCCCGGCGGCCTCGACCAGCCCGGTGAGCTGTTCGGCGGTGAACCGGCGCGGCACGGGGTCGCCCGTGCCCCAGCGGCCGTCCGGGTCGGCCAGCGCCTGACGGGCCTCGGTGAAGTGGCCGGCGAGCGCACGCGCGAGCACGGCACCGCCCAGGCCCGCGGCGAGCAGGCTGAGGACGCCGTCGCCGCGCAGGGCCGCCACCGCGTTGCGGACGCCCTCCGCGGGGTCGTCGACGTACTCCAGGACGCCGTGGCACAGCACGGCGTCGTAGCCGCCGCGCTCGACCACGTCGAAGAGGCCGCGGGCGTCTCCCTGGACGCCTCGCACCCGGTCGGCGACGCCGGCCTCGGCGGCGCGGCGCTCGAGGGCGAACAGGGCGTTGGGGCTCGGGTCGACGACGGTGACGCGGTGACCGAGGCCGGCCACGGGCACCGCGAAGTTGCCGCTGCCGCCGCCGGTGTCGAGGACGTCCAGCGTCTGCCGGCCCGTGGCCTTGACCCGGCGGTCCAGGGCGTCCTGGAGGACGTCCCAGACCACGGCGGTACGAAGGGCCGCCCGGGAACGGGAGGGCTCGGAGCGCGACGACGCCGTCTGCGGTCGGGGATGGGAGGCGGGCGGGCGCATCGGGTCCGACACGGCAGTTGACTCCTCGGCGCGGCACCGCCCCGGACACGGGCGGAGCGAACGGGCTGCCACCCCCGCCCGGTGCGGGGAGGGGGAGGCTTCAGGCGTCTCCCACCCTATTGCCTACGCCGCGCCCGCCGGTCACCCGCTCACCGCCCGCTCACCCCGCGTCCGGCAGGTCCCGGCCCGGGTGACCCGAGTCGGGGCGGCGGGGGTGCTCCGGTCCCGGTGGGTCCGTGTCGGGGCGCGGCTGGGGCAGGACCGGCTGGAGGACCAGCATCCGCTCCACCAGGCGCAGGAACATCGCCACGTCGCGTATCAGGTCGTCGGCGTCCCGGCGGCCCGCCGCGCCCTGGATGCCCGCCTCGGCCCGCGCCCGGCGGCGTGCGCCGGAGGCGAACAGCGCGCTCCAGTCGGACAGCTCGGGGGCGATCTCGGGCAGCACCTCCCAGGCGCTGCGGATACGGGCCCTGGCCCGCGGGCTGGTCTCCGGGCGGCCGCGCGCGGCCAGCACCGCGGCCGCGGTGCGCAGGGCGGCCAGATGGGCCGTCGCGTACCGCTCGTTCGGCGTTTCGAGGACGGCGGCCTCCTCCAGTCCGGCCCGGGCCTGGGCGAGCAGGTCGAGGGCGGCGGGCGGGGCCGTTGTCCGGCGGAGCACGGGGTGCACGTCGCTCGCCGGTCCGGTCAGTGAGGGTGCAGGGCCGGCTGCGCGGCGCCGCCGGGCGGCGGCTGCGGACGAGTGGGCCATGACGATCCTCCTGTCGTCTCCGTGACGGCACGTCCTGGCAGGAGGTGCCGTATGTGCCCATCGTGAGGTATGCCACTGACAATCCGTTCTGACCTGGACCTTTGCTTCGATCGACAGTTCGGTTCGCTTGCTCGGCGGGCCTGCGGTGACATCGCCCCGCGGGGTGCTGTGAGAATCGGGACCATGGAAAGCAGCAGCACCGCCTCGCAGAGCGGCGGTCGTCGCGAGGCCACCCGGCAGAAGCTGTACGAGGCGGCGGTCACCCTCATCGCCGAGCAGGGCTTCTCCGCCACCACCGTGGACGAGATCGCCGAGCGGGCCGGGGTCGCGAAGGGCACGGTCTACTACAACTTCGCCAGCAAGTCCGTCCTCTTCGAGGAGCTGCTGCGGCACGGTGTCGGCCTCCTGACCGCCTCGCTGCGCCAGGCCGCGCAGCGAACGGCGCGGGAGGGGCTCGGCCGGGTCGACGCCCTGGACGCGATGATCCGCGCGGGGCTCGTCTTCATCGACCGCTACCCGGCCTTCACCCAGCTGTACGTGGCCGAGCTGTGGCGCACCAACCGGGCCTGGCAGTCCACGCTGCTGGTGGTCCGCCAGGAGGCCGTGGCGGTGGTGGAGGGCGTGCTGCGCGAGGGCGTGGCGAGCGGTGAGTTCAGTGACGAGGTCGACGTGCCGCTGACCGCCGCCGCGCTCGTCGGCATGGTGCTGGTGGCCGCGCTGGACTGGAAGGCGTTCCAGCCGGAGCGATCCCTGGACGACGTGCACGCCGCGCTGTCGCGGCTGCTCCAGGGGCGGGTGAGCGGACGCCCCTGATCCGGGCACGAAGAACGCCGGTCCGTGGTGGCCGCGTCCCCCGCGGGCCGCCCTCGGACCGGCGCCTTCTCCTGCTCCCCCGTACGTCCCCCCGTCGGGACTCCCGTCGCCGGTCGTCCCTCCGGGCTCCCCCGTCTCGCTCCCGCCGACCGTGGCCGGCGGAAGGAGCGGATCGCGGGCCCGGCTCCGTTCCGGCGCCCCGTGCCGCCGGTTCCGGAGCCGTGCCCCTCTCCGTGTCTCCACTCTCTCGTTCCCGCAGGTCGGAGCCCATCCGCGCGCGTACTCATCTGCCGGCCTAGGTACACCTACTCAGTCCTGCGCACCCCGCCCCACGGCGCGGTCCCGCCGGCCGGTCACGTGGACGTCCGTCGCGGTACTCAGCCCTCGCACCGGAGTGCGGCCGGTGGCGGATAAAGTCCCTGGCATGGCACGGATTGCGGTGATCGGCGCCGGGATGGGCGCGATGGCGGCCGCCGCCCGGCTGGCCGTCGCGGGCCACCGGGTGGTGGTGTACGAGCGGACGCGGACCTACGGCGGAGCCCTGGGCCGCTTCGAGCGGGACGGGTTCTCCTTCGACACCGGCCCCGGTCTGCTTCCGCTGCCCGCGGTCTGGCGCGACCTGTTCGTGAAGACCGGCAAGGAGCCGCTGGAGTCCCGCGTCGAGCTGGTCCAGGTCGACCCGTCCTGCCGGCACGTGTTCGCGGACGGCACGGAGGTCTCGCTGCCGAACGCCTCGCGCGCGGGTGTCGTCGCCGCCCTGGACGCCGCGCTCGGCGCGGGCGCCGGGCAGCGCTGGGGGGAGTTCCTGGTGCGGGCCCGGGAGACCTGGGACCGGACCCGCCGCCCCCTGCTGGAGGAGCCGCTCTGGCCGAACTGGCGGGTGCTGGCCGAGCGCGAGCCCTATCCGGCGGTTCCGCACAAGCGGCTGCTGCGCACCCGCCGGGCCGGCACGCTCGCCGAGGTCGGCACCCTGGAGCTGCGCGACCCCCGTCTCGCCGCACTGCTGGACGGCCACGCCCTCGCGTACGGTCTGGACCCCCGCACCGCCCCGGCGAACGCCGCCGTGCTGCCGTACATGGAGTACGCGTTCGGCATGTGGTACGTGCGCGGCGGCGGGCTGCGGGAGCTGGCGCGGGCGGTGTACGAACGGTGCCTGGCCCGCCGGGTCGAGTTCCGCTTCGGGACCGAGGTCACCGGGATCGTCGAGAAGGACGGCCGGGTGGTGGGCGTGGAGCCGGCCGAAGGGGCCGTCGAAGAGGCCGAGTTCGTGGTCTGCGGGGTGGCGCCGGACGTCCTGGACCGCCTCCGCGGCGGATCACCGGTGCGGGGCGGGGACGCGGTGCCCGCGCAGCGCGGTGGGGCGAGCCGGCTGACGGTGCTGCTGGCGCTGCGGGGCGGCCGTCCCGAGGGCACGGCGCACCGGACGGTGGTGCACGCGCGCGATGCCGGGGCCGAGCTGGACGGCCTGTTCGGTGCCGCCGCCGAGATGGCCGCGTCGCCGACCGTCACCGTCCTGCGGCCCGACGACCCGGCGCTGGTCCCGGACTCGGACCACGAGGCGGTCACGCTCTGTGCGACGGTGCCCGCCCTGGGCGGCGGGCCGGACCGGCCCACGGCCGAGGTGTCCGCCCACCGGGCCGAGCGGTTGATCGACGTCGCCCGGCGGGCGGTGCCCGGCCTGCGCGAGCGTCTCCTGTGGCACGAGGTGCGCACCCCGGCCGAGGTCGCGGCGGACACCGGTGTGCCGGACGGGGCGATTCCGGTGCCGGCGCTGGCGGGGGCCGGCGGACGGCTGCTGCACGCGGCGAACAGCACGCGCACGGAAGGCCTGTTCACGGTCGGCGGCTGGTCGCACCCCGGCGGGGGCCTCCCGCACGCGGGCATGTCGGGCGCGCTGGTCGCCGGACTCGTGGTGGAGGGACCGGAGTTCCGCGGGTCCCAGTGATCCGGTGAGCGGTCTCCGCACGATCCCGGTGAGCGGTCTCCGCTTGACTCCGGTGAGCGGTCTCCGCGAGGCCGCGCGGCCCACCGGCCCGGCACCGGCCGGGAGCGTCAGAAGCGGTACTGCTCGTCGTAGCCCTGGTTCTGACGCTGCGTCTGGTCGTTGCCCTGGTAGGGATAGGGCTGCTCGGCCGGGAGTTCGCCGCCGTAGGGGTCGTCGGTGCTGCGCTGCTGCGGCACCCACACCCCGCCGGCCGGGGTCTCGCCGGCGTAGCCGCCGGGGACGCCGGTGGCGTACGGATCCTGCGCGTAGCCCTGCTGGCCGTACTGCTGCTGCGCCCCGGCCGTGTCGTAGCCGCCGGTGTCGTACGCCCCGCCGTCGTAGGTGTGGGTGCCGATGTACGGGTCGGAGTACGCGGCGTACTGCTGCTGCGCGCCGGTGTCGTAGCCGTAGCCCTGCTGCTGCCCGTAGCCCGAGTAGTCGTAGGCGTAGGCCTGGTCGGCGCCCGGTGCCGCCGCCTGCTGCCGGCCGGTGCCGTAGCCGGCGTCGGCGTACACGCCGTAGGAGCCGGTGTCGTCCGGCATGGGCTGCGGTGCGTAGACGGCGGTGGTCTCGGCGGCCGTGGGGTCGGCGGTGGGGCGGGCCGGGGCGAAGACGTCGTCGCGGTCGTAGTCGTCGCTCGGGTACGGCGGGACGTCCTGGCCCTGGGCGTGGTCCTGGGCGCGCTCGTCGTAGCCGTCGCGAGGGTCCTCGCCCTCGGCGGGTTCGAGCCCGGAGACCTCCAACGTCGGGTCCTGGCGGCCCCGTTCGGGACGCCCGCGTTTGCCGACGAGGCTCGCCGGGGCGTTGACCGCCCAGCCCGCCTCGAAGCCTCGGCGGAACGACAGGGTGACGTAGGTCTGGCCGACCGCGAAGGCGGCCGCGCCGACACCGATGACGAGCACGTTCGACATCAGCACGCCGGCCACGACGCCGACGAAGCCGCCGAAGGCGAGCAGCCGCCAGCGCAGCCGCGCCTTGTACTGCAGCAGCACCTCGCCGAGCAGCCACAGCGCGACGCCGCCGAACGCGATGTAGAGGACCGTCCAGCCCATGTACGCCCCTCTCCCAGTGGCCGTTACGCAGTGTGTCGCAAATACGTGCGGCCGGTCTAGGCCCGCGGTGGGTGGTGCAGGCCCAGGTTCTCGTAGATTTCCAGCGTCGCCGTGGAGTTGTTGAGCGTGATGAAGTGCAGTCCGGGCACACCCTCGGCCAGCAGCCGCGCGCAGAACTCCGTGGCGAACTCGATGCCGATCGAGCGTACAGCCGCCGGATCGTCCTTGACTGCGAGGATCCGCTCTTTCAGCTCCGCGGGGAACGAGGCGTTGCTGAGCTTCGGCAACCTCTCCAGCATCTTCACACTGGTCACCGGCATGACCTCGGGAATGACCGGGGTCTCGCAGCCGGCCGCCGCGACCCGGTCGCGCAGCAGGAGGTAGGACTCGGGCTGGAAGAACATCTGGGTGATCGCGTAGTCGGCGCCGGCCCGGCACTTGTCGACGAAGTGCGTCACGTCCGCGTCCCAGTCCGCGGAGCGCGGATGCATCTCCGGGAAGGCCGCGACGCCGACGCAGAAGTCCCCCGACTCCTTGATGAGCCGGACCAGTTCGGCGGCGTACGTGAGGCCCTCGGGGTGCGCGATCCAGTCGGCGTTCGGGTCGCCGGGCGGGTCGCCGCGCACCGCGAGCATGTTGCGGATCCCGGCGTCGGCGTACTGGCCGATGATGTTGCGCAGCTCGGCGACGGAGTGGTCGACGGCCGTGAGGTGGGCCACCGGGGTCAGCGTGGTGTCGGCGACGATCTGCTGGGTCTCCCGGACCGTGCCCGCGCGCGTGGAGCCGCCGGCACCGTAGGTCACGGAGACGAAGTCCGGGGCCACGGCCTCGACCCGCCTCAGCGCACTCCACAGGTTCTTCTCGCCCTTGGGCGTCTTCGGCGCCGAGAACTCGAACGAGTACGTCGTCTTGCCGGTGGCGAGGATGTCACGCACCGTGCGGGCGCGATCAGTCCTCGTGCTTGCGGTTCCGAGGGCCATACCGGCAGGTTAGCCAGGGTGTGACGGCCACCCAACCGGATGCGGGATATTTGTCCATATTGTCGAGTTGTTGTCCACCTTTTGGACAGTCGGCCCGCGATCGGCTCCGGCGCGGCTCCCGCGGCTACTCCCCCGCCGGGGCCTGCCGCAGCCGCTTCGCGAACTCGGCCGCCGCCGCGCCCGGGTCGTCGGCGGCGGTGATCGCGCGGACGACGACCGCGCGCCGGGCGCCGGCCTCCAGCACCTCGTCGAGGTTGCCGAGGTCGATGCCTCCGATCGCGAACCAGGGGCGGTCGGTGCCCAGCGCCGCCGTGTACCGGACCAGGTCGAGGCCGGGGGCGTGACGGCCGGGCTTGGTGGGGGTCGGCCAGCACGGTCCGGTGCAGAAGTAGTCCACGCCCTGCTGGACGGCGGCAGCGGCGGCCTCGGACTCGGCGTGCGTGGAGCGGCCGACGAGGACGCCGTCCCCGAGGATCGCCCGTGCGGCGGGCACCGGCAGGTCTCCCTGGCCGAGGTGCAGCACATCGGCACCGGCGGCGTGCGCGACGTCCGCGCGGTCGTTGACCGCGAGGAGCTTGCCGTGGCGGGCGCAGGCGTCGGCGAAGACCCTCAGGTGCTCCAGTTCCTCGGCCGCCTCCATGCCCTTGTCCCGCAGCTGCACGATGTCGACCCCGCCGGCGAGCACGGCGTCGAGGAACTCGGGCAGATCGCCCTGGCTGCGGCGGGCGTCCGTGCACAGGTAGAGCCGGGCGTCGGCGAGCCGGGCGCGGGCGGTGGTCGGGGCGGTGTCGGGCATGCGGGTGTCCCCCCGGTTCGGTGGCGTGGGCCCACGACGGGCCGCGCGATTCTGGCATACGGGCCGCGGACCGGGCCTCTCCCGGGCCGTGGTCCGCGGCTCGTACGCCGGGCGGTGCGGCGAATCGCGGATCGGCGACGCGCCGGATCAGCTGTGCACCGGATCATCGGTGCCGCGGATCATCGGTGCGACGGATCAGCGGTGCCGCGGGTCAGACGGCGAGCGCCTGGGCGCGGCGCTTCACCTCCGTACCGCGGTTCTCGGTCAGCGCCTGGGCGGGGGTGCCGGGCAGGCTCGGGTCCGGCGTGAAGAGCCACTCCAGCATCTCCTCGGCCGTGAAGCCGTCGTCCCGCAGCAGCGTCAGGGTCCCTACCAGGCCCTTGACGACCTTGTCCTCGTCGATGAAGGCCGCGGGGACGTGCAGCGCGCGGTTCTCACCGCGGCGGACGGCGATGAGCTGGCCTTCCTTGATCAGCTGGCGTACCCGGGTCACCTCGACGCCGAGCTTCTCGGCGATGTCGGGGACGGTGAGCCAGGCGGGCACGAGAGCATCGGTCTTTGCGTCAATCTCGGTCACGGCACCAGCCTGCCACCTGGCACTGACAGTCGGAAACCGGACTACGCCGCCGCCGTCGCCGCCTTCAGCGGCTTCGCCGGGTCGGCCAGCAGGTCCGGGTCCATCGTCGTGCCCGCCTGGATCAGGCGCTTGCCCTGCGCCAGGTCGCGGGGGCGGCCCACCGCCAGCAGGGCGACCAGGCGGCCCTCGCGCAGCCAGCAGACCGTCCAGGCCGGGGCCGAGGGGTCGCCGCGCCACCGGACGGTGTCGGCGGCCGTGTGGTGACCGGCGTACTGGACGAAGCGGCCGAACTGCTCGGACCAGAAGTACGGCACCGGGTCGTAGGCCGCCGGGACCCCGCCGCCCGGGGAGCCGACGATGTCGGCGGCGACCGTGCGCGGTCCCTGCAGGGCGTTGTCCCAGTGGTGCACCAGCAGCCGCTCGCCGTAGCGGGCGGAAGGGAAGGAGGCGCAGTCGCCCACCGCGTGGACGTCCGGCGCGGAGGTGCGCAGGAGGTCGTCGGCCAGGACCTCGCCGTGCGCGCCCAGGGCGATGCCGGAGCCGGCGAGCCAGCCGGTGGCCGGACGGGCGCCGATGCCGACGACGACCGCGTCGGCGGACAGCCGCGTGCCGTCGTCGAGGACGACCCGGCCGGGCTCGCCGGGGCCGCCGGGTTCGACGCGCTCCACGCGCGCGCGGGTGCGCAGTTCGGCGCCCGCGTCGGCGTACCAGGAGGTCATCGGCGCGGCCACCTCGGCGGGCAGCGCGTCGGCCAGCAACCGGTCGGCGGCCTCCACCACGGTCACCGCGCAGCCCGCCCCGCGCGCGGCGGTGGCGAACTCGGCGCCGATCCAGCCCGCGCCGACGACCACGACGTCGTGCTGCCGGGCCAGCACCGGGCGCAGCCGTTCGGCGTCGTCCAGGGTGCGCAGCAGGTGCACGCCGGGCACGCCCTCGGCGCCGGGGAGCCGGACCGGTTCGGCGCCGGTCGCCAGGACCAGGGCGTCGTACGGCACGGGTCCCTCGGAGGTGTCCAGGACGTGGTCGCCGGGGCGGACACCCAGGGCCTCGCAGCCCAGCCGCAGGGTGATGCCGAGGGCCTCGAAGTCGACGTCGAAGGCAGAGCCCTCGGCGGTGCCGAGCAGAACGGCCTTGGACAGCGGAGGGCGGTCGTACGGTTGGTGCGGCTCCGCGCCGATCAGGGTAACCGGACCGGTGAAGCCCTGTTCCCGCAGGGCGACCGCGGTCTGCACGCCCGCCATTCCGGCGCCCACCACGACCACCCGGCGCTCGGCGTCCGCCGCCGGTCCCTGTCCCCGTTCCCGCGTCTGATCGCTCACCTGATCACCATAGACACCCGGCGTTTCGCCGGTCGGAACGAGACCGTCGTCCGAACCCGCGGAGGCTCCCTTACCCGTGCGACGCGCTGCGGGCTAGGGTGGCCAACGCAAGGCACTCGCGGGAGCCCGGACGCACCGGGCTGAGAGGGAGGCTGGCGGCCTCCGACCGTACGAACCTGATCCGGGTCATGCCGGCGAAGGGAGGGGCTGGACGCCCATGTCGTCTCCACCACACACGCCTCGTACGTCTGCTGCGCCCGACGTGCTCGTCGTCGGCGGCGGGATCGTCGGGCTGGTCACGGCCTGGCGGGCCGCGCAGCGCGGGCTGGTCACGGCCCTCGTGGATCCCGAGCCGGGCGGCGGCGCGGCCCAGGTGGCGGCCGGGATGCTGGCCGCCGTCACGGAGCTGCACTACGGCGAGGAGACGCTGCTCGCGCTGAACCTCGCCTCGGCCCGCCGCTACCCGGAGTTCGCGGCCGAGCTGGCCGAGCTGACCGGCCAGGACCTCGGTTACCGCCGTTGCGGCACGCTCGCCGTCGCGCTGGACGCGGACGACCGCGCCCACCTGCGCGAACTGCACGCGCTCCAGCAGCGCTGCGGCCTGGAGTCGGAGTGGCTGTCGGGGCGCGAGTGCCGGCGTCTGGAGCCGATGCTCGCGCCGGGCGTGCGCGGGGGCCTCCGGGTGGACGGCGACCACCAGATCGACCCGCGGCGCCTCGCCCACGCGCTGGTGACCGCCTGCGAACGGGCGGGCGTGGTCTTCCACCGGGTGTGGGCCGAGCGGCTCACCGTCGGGCGCGGGGACCGGGCCACCGGTGTTGTCACCGGCGACGGCACGGTGCTGGAGGCCGGGCGGGTGGTCCTGGCCGGGGGCAGCCTGAGCGGCCGGCTCGCGGGCGTGCCGGAGGCCGTGCTGCCGCCGGTGCGGCCGGTGAAGGGACAGGTGCTGCGGCTGACGATGCCGGGGACGCACGGACCGCTGCTGAACCGGACCGTGCGCGCCGTGGTGCGCGGCAACCACGTCTACCTGGTGCCCCGGGAGAGCGGTGAGCTGGTCGTCGGCGCCACCAGCGAGGAGCTGGGCTGGGACACGACGGTCACCGCGGGCGGCGTCTACGAGCTGCTGCGCGACGCCCACGAGCTGGTCCCCGGGATCACGGAACTGCCGCTGACGGAGACCCGCGCGGGTCTGCGCCCCGGCTCCCCGGACAACGCCCCGCTGCTCGGCCCGACCGCTCTGGACGGCCTGCTGCTGGCCACCGGCCACTACCGCAACGGCGTCCTGCTCACCCCGGTCACCGGCGACGTGATGGCGCACGCCCTGACCGCCGGGGAGCTGCCGGACGAGGCCCGCCCCTTCACCCCGCGGCGCTTCGACGCCGCCCCCGCACTCCCGGAACTCCCGGCGCCCTCGGAACTCTCGGAGCAGCCCGTATGAGCCCTCTCACCATCTCCGTCAACGGCGAGCCGCACGAGGTGGCTCCCGGCACGGCCCTGGACGCGCTGGTGGGCACGCTCACCGCGGCACCGTCCGGAGTGGCCGCCGCCCTGAACGAAACCGTCGTCCCGCGCGCGCAGTGGCCCGCCACCGCCCTGGCCGACGGCGACCGCGTCGAGGTCCTCACCGCTGTCCAAGGAGGCTGACCATGGCCGACGATCCCTTCGTCCTCGGCGGCACGTCGTACGGCTCCCGCCTGATCATGGGTACGGGCGGGGCGCCCAGCCTGGACGTGCTGGAGCGCGCGCTGGTGGCCTCCGGCACGGAGCTGACGACCGTCGCGATGCGGCGGGTGAACGCCTCGGTGCACGGGTCCGTGCTGTCCGTACTGGAGCGGCTCGGCATCCGGGTGCTGCCGAACACGGCCGGCTGTTTCACGGCCGGGGAGGCCGTCCTCACCGCGCGGCTGGCGCGCGAGGCGCTCGGCACGGACCTGGTCAAGCTGGAGGTCATCGCCGACGAGCGCACGCTGCTGCCGGACCCGGTCGAACTGCTGGACGCGGCGGAGACGCTGGTCGACGACGGCTTCACGGTTCTGCCGTACACGAACGACGACCCGGTGCTCGCGCGGAAGCTGGAGGACGCCGGGTGTGCGGCGATCATGCCGCTGGGCTCACCGATCGGCTCCGGGCTCGGGATCCGCAACCCGCACAACTTCCAGCTGATCGTGGAGCACGCGCGCGTGCCGGTGATTCTGGACGCGGGGGCCGGTACGGCGTCGGACGTGGCGCTGGCGATGGAGCTGGGGTGTGCGGGTGTGATGCTGGCCTCGGCGGTGACGCGGGCGCAGGAGCCGGTACTCATGGCGGAGGGGATGCGGTACGCCGTGGAGGCGGGGCGGCTGGCTCGGCGGGCGGGACGGATTCCGCGGCGGCACTTCGCCGAGGCGTCGTCTCCTGCGGAGGGCTTGGCGGTGCTGGATCCGGAGCGGCCCGCTTTTTAGCGGCCCGGCGCGGTCCCGGGGTCTTTTCTCCCACCCGCGCAGCACCCGTTTCCAGTCGGACATGAGGTGGACCGACCCGTCGTGGTGCCTCGCCGTCGGCGGCAGCCCGTCCCCGGCGGGGCGAGGGCTGCGGGCGTCGCGCGGACGCGCGTCGCGTACGTCACAGGTGCGCTTCAGTACCGCCCCGGTTTCGGACGGCGGCGCGGGGTGTCCGTGGCGGCTCGTAGACTCACCTGCGTGGACACGACCCTTCAGGACCCTCTCGTCGGGCAGGTGCTCGACGGCCGGTACCGCGTCGAGGCGCGGATCGCGGTCGGCGGGATGGCCACGGTCTACCGGGCCGTGGACACCCGCCTGGACCGCGTGCTCGCGCTGAAGGTGATGCACCCGACGCTCGCGACCGACGCCACCTTCGTCGAGCGGTTCATCCGCGAGGCCAAGTCGGTGGCCCGGCTCGACCACCCCAATGTCGTCCAGGTCTTCGACCAGGGGGCCGAGGGGGCGTACGTCTACCTGGCGATGGAGTACATCGCCGGCTGCACCCTGCGGGACGTGCTGCGCGAGCGCGGGGCGCTCCGGCCGCGGGCCGCGCTGGACATCCTGGAGCCGGTCCTCGCCGCGCTCGGTGCCGCGCACCGGGCGGGCTTCGTGCACCGGGACATGAAGCCGGAGAACGTGCTGATAGGGGACGACGGCCGGGTCAAGGTCGCCGACTTCGGACTGGTCCGCGCCGTGAACACGGTGACCAGCACCACCGGCGCCGTCCTCGGTACCGTCTCCTACCTCGCGCCCGAGCAGATCGAGCACGGCACGGCCGACCCCAGGGTCGACGTGTACGCGTGCGGTGTCGTGCTGTACGAGATGCTGACCGGCGCCAAGCCGCACGACGGCGACTCCCCCGCCGCGGTGCTCTACAAGCACCTGCACGAGGACGTACCGCCCCCGTCGGCCGCCGTGCCGGAGATGGCGGTCGAGCTGGACGAGCTGGTCGCCGCCGCGACGGCGCGCAACCCGGAGATCCGGCCGCACGACGCCGTGGCGCTGCTCGCACGGGCCCGCGAGGCGCGGGAGGCGCTGAGCGCGGACCAGCTGGACGCGGTGCCGCCGCAGGCGCTCGCCGCGGAGCACGACAACGCCGACGACCGCACGAGTGTGATCCCGCGCGCGCTGACGATGCCCCGGCCGCTGCCCGTCAACGAGGACGACGAGGGCGACGGCACCGCCGGCGCGTTCCCCTCGGACGGGGTCAGCCGCACGAGTCGGCTCGCGGCACCCCCGCCGGCCCCGCCCAGGTCCCGCCTGCCCCGGCCGCGCCGCGGGCCGCTGACGGTCGTCCTGGCCGTCCTGCTGCTGCTCGGCGTCGGCACCGGCGTCTGGTACATCAACTCCGGCCAGTTCACCAAGGTGCCGCCGTTGCTGTCCAAGACCGAGGCGCAGGCCCGGGACCGGCTGGACGAGGCCGGGCTGGACGTCGGCAAGGTGAAGCACGCCTACAGCGACACCGTGGAGCGCGGCAAGGTCATCAGCACCGACCCGGGGGTGGGCGACCGCATCCGGAAGAACGACTCCGTGTCGCTCACCGTCTCCGACGGCCCCGACACCGTGAAGCTGCCGGACGTGACGGGCTACAAGCTGGACAAGGCCCGGACGCTGCTCGGGGACGAGGGGCTGGAGCCGGGGATGGTGACCCGGGCGTTCAGCGACGAGGTGGCCAAGGGCTTCGTGATCTCCACCAAGCCGGGGTCGGGCACCACGGTGCGCGCGGGCTCCGCGGTCGCCCTGGTCGTCAGCAAGGGCAGCCCGATCGACGTCCCGGACGTCACCGGCGACGACCTGGACGACGCACGGGGCGAGATGGAGGAGGCGGGCCTGAAGGTGAAGGTCGCCGACGAGCGGGTGAACTCGGAGTACGACAGCGGCCGGGTGGCCCGGCAGACACCGGACCCGGGCGGCCGGGCCGCCGAGGGCGACACGGTGACGCTCACCCTGTCCAAGGGCCCCCGGATGATCGAGGTCCCGGACGTGGTCGGGGACAGCGTGGACGACGCCAAGCAGGAGCTCCAGGACGCGGGCTTCGAGGTGGACGAGGACCGCGGGCTGCTCGGGCTGTTCGGCGACACCGTCAAGAAGCAGTCCGTGGACGGCGGGGACACGGCTCCCGAGGGGTCGACCATCAAGATCACCATCAGGTGACGGGGCACCGGCGGCCGCATGACACCCTGGATGGGTGAAGAGTCAACAGTCCGCCCCCTCGGCGGTCCCCGCCGCCCTCCCCCGCAATCCCGTCGGCGGCCACGTCCCGGTGGCCGGCGGGCTGCACTCCGTGGGGCTGTCCTACGCCCGTGAGCTGAAGGCGGAGACCGTGCAGGTCTTCGTCGCCAACCCGCGCGGCTGGGCCACGCCGGCCGGCAACCCGAAGCAGGACGAGGCCTTCCGGGAGGCCTGCGCGGCCGGGTCGATCCCCGCGTACGTGCACGCCCCGTACCTGATCAACTTCGGTTCGCACACCGAGGCGACGGTGGAGCGGTCGGTGGAGTCGCTGCGGCACTCGCTGCGGCGGGGGCGGGCCGTCGGGGCGCTCGGCGTCGTGGTGCACACCGGGAGCGCCACCGGCGGACGGGACCGGTCGGTGGCGCTGAAGCAGGTCAGGGAGCACATGCTGCCGTTGCTCGACGAGCTGACCCACGAGGACGATCCGTACCTGCTCCTGGAGTCGACGGCCGGGCAGGGCGCCTCGCTGTGCTCGCGGACCTGGGACTTCGGGCCGTACTTCGAGGCGCTGGACGCCCATCCGAAGCTGGGCGTGTGTCTGGACACCTGCCACATCTTCGCGGCCGGCCACGACCTGACCGGTCCTTCCGGCATGCACCAGACCCTCGACCTGCTGGTGGAGACGGTCGGCGAGGGCCGGCTGAAGCTGATCCACGCCAACGACTCCAAGGACGTGGCGGGAGCGCACAAGGACCGGCACGAGAACATCGGCGCCGGTCACATCGGCGAGGACCCCTTCCGGGCGCTGATGACCCACCCGGCGACCGAGGGCGTGCCGCTGGTCATCGAGACGCCCGGCGGCAAGCAGGGGCACGCGGCGGACGTGGAGCGGCTGAAGAAGCTGCGCGACGGCTGACCCCGAGGGCGCCCCGGCGGCTCACAGCTCGGGGCCGTCTCCGGGCTCCTCCTGGTAGGAGTAGCGCTGCTCCCGCCACGGGTCGCCGATGTTGTGGTAGCCGCGCTCCTCCCAGAAGCCGCGCCGGTCGGCGGTCATGTACTCGATGCCGCGGACCCACTTCGGGCCCTTCCAGGCGTACAGGTGCGGGACCACCAGCCGCAGCGGGAAGCCGTGCTCGGCGGTGAGCAGCTCGCCGTCCTTGTGGGTGGCGAAGAGGGTGCGCTCGGCGGCGAAGTCGGACAGCCTGAGGTTGGAGCTGAAGCCGTACTCGGCCCAGACCATCACGTGGGTGACGGCGGGCGCGGGCGGCGCGAGGTCCAGGATCGCGGCGGCCGGGACACCGCCCCACTCCGAGCCGAGCATGCTGAACTTCGTGACGCAGTGCAGGTCGGCGACGACCGTGGTGTACGGCAGGGCGGTGAACTCGTCGTGGGTCCAGGCGTGCTTCTCGTCGTCGGTGGTGGCGCCGAAGACCCGGAACTCCCAGCGCTCCGGGCGGAACTTGGGGACCGGGCCGTAGTGCGTGACCGGCCAGCCGCGCTGCAGCCGCTGTCCGGGCGGGAGCTCGAACCGCGACGCTCCTTGCGAACCGTCTTCTCCCGATCCGTCTTCCACCGCCTGACCCATGTCTCCATCCTGACAGACCCGGACCGATGTCCCCGACCCACCCCACTTACATTCGGGCAAACATCAACAATCACGACCAAGCCGACTAAGCCTGTACTTACTTACTAAGTCAACACTTACTGGACGATCTTCGAAGCCGGTGCAATCATGCCGCGCAACACGCATGTTCCCGTTCGAAGGAGCGTCAAGCGATGCAGGGCGACCCGGAAGTCATCGAGTTCCTCAATGAGCAGCTGACCGCCGAGCTCACGGCCATCAACCAGTACTTCCTGCACGCGAAGCTGCAGGACCACAAGGGCTGGACCAAGCTCGCGAAGTACACCCGCGCGGAGTCCTTCGACGAGATGCGTCACGCGGAGGTGCTCACCGACCGCATCCTGCTCCTGGACGGCCTGCCGAACTACCAGCGGCTCTTCCACGTGCGGGTCGGCCAGAGCGTGACCGAGATGTTCCAGGCCGACCGGGAGATCGAGCTGGAGGCGATCGACCGGCTGCGCCGGGGCATCGAGGTGATGCGGGCCAAGCACGACATCACGTCGGCCAACGTCTTCGAGGCGATCCTCGCCGACGAGGAGCACCACATCGACTACCTGGAGACCCAGCTCGACCTGATCGAGAAGCTGGGCGAGTCGCTGTACCTGTCGACGGTGATCGAGCAGTCCCAGCCGGACCCGTCGGGACCGGGCTCGCTCTAGGCGGAGCCTGCCTCAGGCCGCCTCGGGAAGCTCCGCGAGGACCGGCGCTCCCTGGTCGGCCAGCTGCCGGCGGGGACAGGCGCCGCGACCGAGCAGGGCCTGGATCCGGCGTACGCAGCCGCCGCAGTCGGTGCCCGCCTTGCAGGCGGAGGCGATCTGCCGGGGCGTGCACGCGCCGGCCTCCGCGTGGCTCTTCACCTGTTCCTCGGTGACACCGAAGCAGCTGCAGACGAACACGCGGTTCACCTCCCGGGCGGGGTACAAGGTCGTGCCGTACCGACGACCGGAGGGCCCGACTGATCGGTGAGGCAAACCTAACCTTACCCATCGCGCAAGGCCGGCAAAAGTGGGAGGGGCGCGGATCCCGTGTGACCCGCGCCCCATTTCACCCGCCCCTCCGGGGGCGGACCGTCACTGGTCCCGGTACATCTCCGCCACCAGGAACGCCAGGTCGAGCGACTGGCTGCGGTTGAGGCGCGGGTCGCAGGCCGTCTCGTAGCGCTGGTGCAGGTCGTCGACGAAGATCTCGTCGCCGCCGCCCACGCACTCGGTGACGTCGTCGCCGGTCAGCTCCACGTGGATGCCGCCCGGGTGGGTGCCGAGCGACTTGTGCACCTCGAAGAAGCCCTTGACCTCGTCGAGCACGTCGTCGAAGCGGCGGGTCTTGTGACCGGAGGCCGCCTCGTAGGTGTTGCCGTGCATCGGGTCGGTGATCCAGGCGACGGTGGCACCGGACGCGGTGACCTTCTCCACCAGCTCGGGAAGCCGGTCGCGGATCTTGTCCGCGCCCATCCGGACGATGAAGGTCAGCCGGCCGGGCTCGCGGTCCGGGTCCAGGCGCTCGATGTACTGCAGCGCCTCCTCGGCCGTGGTGGTCGGGCCGAGCTTGATGCCGATGGGGTTGCGGATCCGCGAGGCGAACTCGATGTGCGCGTGGTCCAGCTGCCGGGTGCGCTCGCCGATCCACACCATGTGCCCGGAGACGTCGTACAGCTGCCCGGTGCGCGAGTCGACGCGGGTGAGGGCCGACTCGTAGTCGAGCAGCAGCGCCTCGTGCGAGGAGAAGAACTCGACGGTCTGGAACTCGGCCGGGTCCGTCCCGCAGGCCCGCATGAAGTTCAGCGCGTTGTCGATCTCCCGGGCGAGCTGCTCGTAGCGCTGGCCGGAGGGGGAGGACTTCACGAAGTCCTGGTTCCAGGCGTGCACCTGGCGCAGGTCGGCGTAACCGCCGGTGGTGAAGGCGCGCACCAGGTTCAGCGTGGACGCCGAGGCGTGGTACATCCGCTTGAGGCGCTCGGGGTCCGGGATCCGGGCCTCTTCGGTGAAGTCGAAGCCGTTGACGGAGTCGCCGCGGTAGGTCGGCAGCGTCACGCCGTCGCGGGTCTCGGTCGGCTTGGAGCGCGGCTTGGAGTACTGGCCGGCGATCCGGCCGACCTTCACCACGGGGACGGACGCGGCGTAGGTGAGGACGGCGCCCATCTGGAGGAGGGTCTTGAGCTTGGCCCTGATGTGCTCGGCGGACACCGCGTCGAAGGACTCGGCGCAGTCGCCGCCCTGTAGGACGAACGCCTCTCCCCGGGCGACCGCGGCCATGCGGGCACGCAGCTGGTCGCACTCTCCGGCGAAGACGAGCGGCGGATACGACTCGAGCTCGGCGATCACATCGCGCAGAGCCTCGGCATCCGGGTACTCGGGCTGCTGCGCCGCGGGCAGGCTTCGCCATGTCGCCTGAGCGGCGACGCTTCGGGAATCAGCGTTCACGGTCACGCGCCCAACAGTACGCGGTCGGTCGGAGCGTCCATTACCACGCCCAGTCCGTGAGACGGGCGTAGCCCGTCGGCGGGGTACGCCCGTCAGCCCCGCGCGTGCGGGGAGCAGAAGGCGCCCACCACAGCAGTGCCTCGAGCTTCCGGAACACGGCTTTCCGCCTGGCCCGACGAGTGGGACGGGCCCCCGGCGCGGGCCGCCGCGGCCGGGTTGGTAACCTCACGCGCCTTCCGAGTTCGCGTCACAGCCGACTCGCGGACATATTCATATCGAGCGCACACCGGGGTGGGGTTTTGAGCGCGGAGCACCGAAGAAACCGCAACAAGAAGAAGCTGCTCGTCTACGGCATCGCCTCGGCGGTGGCCGTCGCCGCCACGGCCGGCACCCTGGCCCTGGCCTCGCCGGGCCTGCTGGGCTCCGACGCCGCCCAGGCGGCCGTGCCCCCGGGGGCCCGCCTGCAGAGCGAGTTCGAGCGGGCCGCCGAGGAGTTCGACGTCCCGCAGAGCGTGCTGATGGCCGTCTCCTACCGGCAGACCCGCTGGGAGGACCACGACGGGCTGCCGAGCACCACCGGCGCGTACAACGTCATGGGTCTCACGGACGTCGACCCGGACAGCCTGGACAACGGCGGCGCCGCCGAGGATCGCGAGCACCGGCTCGAGCACATGAACCGCAGCGGCGACCCGGTCGTCGAGAAGCACTTCGACGCCGACAAGGCGCTCGACAGCCTCGACGAGAAGCCCGTCGACACCGCCGACCCGCGGCTGCACACCCTGGACGAGGCGGCCGAGCTCATCGACGCCCCGGCCGACAAGGTGCAGAGCGACACCGGCGAGAGCATCCGGGCGGGTGCCGCGCTGCTGGCCAAGTACCAGAAGGCCGCGACCGGTTCGCTGCCCGAGGACCCCGGCGCCTGGTACCCGGCCGTGGCCCGCGCCAGTCAGGCCCCCGACCACAAGGGCGCCCAGCTCTTCGCGCAGCGCGTCTTCGAGTCGATCAAGACCGGTGAGGAGCGCGTCACCGCCGACGGCCAGTCCCTCACCCTGCCGGCCGACCCGGCGGTGGAGCCGAAGAAGACGACGGACCTGGAGCTCGCCGCGGCCTCCGCCGCCCCGGCCCCCGAGTGCCCGTCCGGCCTGAACTGCGACTTCCGTCCGGCCGCCTACAAGCAGAACGGCGGCATCGACGACTGGGGCAACTACAACGTCGCGAGCCGCCCCACGACCGGCGACGAGATCACCTCGATCGTGATCCACGACACCGAGGGCAGCTACAGCAGCGCGCTCGGCGTCTTCCAGAACTCCCTGTCGTACGCGAGCGCCCACTACCTGATCCGCGCCTCCGACGGTCTGGTCACCCAGCTGGTCGAGACGAAGAACGAGGCGTGGCACGCGGCCAACAAGACCCTCAACATGCACTCGATCGGCATCGAGCACGAGGGTTACGCGATCAAGGACGGCAGCTGGTACACCGAGCCGCAGTACGAGTCCTCGGCCGCGCTGGTGAAGTACCTGGCCGGCAAGTACGACATCCCGCTCGACCGTGAGCACGTCCTCGGCCACGACGAGGTGCCGGGCGTCCTGGACGGCAACGTGAAGTCCCAGCACTGGGACCCGGGCCCGTTCTGGGACTGGAACCACTACATGGACCTGCTGGGCGCCCCCACCGGCGCCGAGGGCCCGGGCGGCCCGTACAAGGCCGGCCAGGTGATCCGCGTCGTCCCGCCGTTCACCACGGCGAACCAGCCGAAGATCACCAACAACGGCTCCTCGGTCCCCGCGCAGCCGGCGAACTTCACCTACCTGTACTCCTCGCCGTCCACCTCCTCGGCCACGCTCACCGACCCGTACCTGGGCAGCCAGTCCTGGACCGAGGGCTGGAACTGGGCCAACAAGGTCCTGGCCGGCGGCGAGTTCGTGGTCGCCGAGGCACAGCAGGACTGGACGGCCATCTGGTACGGCGGCAAGAAGGCCTGGTTCTACAACCGGGGCGGCCAGTCCGCCACCGCCGTCGGCACACCGGACGTGGTCACGGCCAAGGCGGGGTCCGGCTCCGTCCCGGTGTACGGGCGCGCCTACCCCGAGGACAGCGCGTACACGGGCACCGGAGTGCCGGTGCAGAGCAAGAACAACGAGTCGCTGACCAAGTACGGCGTCCTCGCCGGGCAGAAGTACGCCCTGGCCGGCGGCGCCCTGAAGGGCTCGTACTACAACAGCGGCAACATCGACGGTTCGGGCGCGGGCTCGCGCACGGTGGTCGTGGGCGACACCACGTACTACCCGATCCGCTACAACCACCGCATCGGCTACGTGCGCACGGCCGACGTCCAGCTGGTCAAGGGCACGGCGCCCGACCCGGGCATCGACCGGTACGACGTCCTCGGCCGGGACTCCTCGGGCGTGCTGTGGCAGTACCAGGGCACCGGCAGCGCGTCCTCGCCGTTCTTCGGCCGCTTCCGCGTCGGCGGCGGCTGGAACACCTACAACGCGGTGACCACGCTCACGGCGCTGCGCGCGGACGGCACCGGCGACATGGTGGCCCGCGACAAGAGCGGCGTGCTCTGGTACTACAAGGGCAGCGGCGACCTGACGGAGCCCTTCGCGTCGCGCACCCGGGTCGGCGGCGGCTGGTCCGTCTACGACACGATCACCGGCGCCCGGGACCTCACGGGTGACGGCAGGCCCGACCTGATCGCCCGCGACAAGAGCGGTGTGCTCTGGCTCTACAAGGGCACCGGCAGCACCTCCGCGCCCTTCGGGACCAAGACCAGGATCGGCGGCGGCTGGTCCGTCTACAACACGCTGACCGACACCGGCGACCTCACCGGTGACGGCAGGCCCGACCTCGTCGCCCGCGACAAGAGCGGTGTCCTGTGGCTCTACAGGGGCACCGGCGACGCGTCGGCCGTGTTCGAGGGCCGCACCAGGGTCGGCGGCGGCTGGTCCGTCTACGACGTGCTGCGCGGCCCCAGCGACCTGAACCGCGACGGCGTACCGGACCTGATCGCCCGCGACAAGGACGGTGTGCTCTGGTTCTACCAGGGCACCGGCAGCGCCTCGGCGCCGTTCAAGGGCCGCACCAGGATCGGCGGCGGCTGGAACACGTACGGCATGATCATCTGAGACACGGGCCGTCGGCCCGGGCGCGGATGCGCTAGGGTCGGCGGCATGTTCGCGCACTCGACCCAGAACTGGTGGTGGACCGCTCATCCGGCGGCCCGCTGACTGCGCGCGACTCAAGACTCCGCGAAGGCCGCCCGAGGGGCGGCCTTCGGCGTTTCCGAGCCCGGGTCCGTTCCTCCTCTCCGACGAACCGAGAAGGACACGGACCCATGACACCGCTCGACAGCCTCCTGACCGATCCACGCCCGTTCGCCCTGCTCCGCCGCCGCGCCCCGGGCCACGACCACGACCTCGTCGAGCTGCTGCTCGGCCCGGTCACGGAGTACGACGGACTCGCCGAACTGCCCGGCGAAGGGCTGGCGCTCGTCCCCTTCCGGCAGATCCGCGAGCGCGGCTTCGACGTCCGCGACGACGGCACCCCGCTGCTGATGCTCACCCCCGAGGAGCGGTACGGCATCCCGCTCGCCGAGGCGCTGGCGCAGCTGCCCGCGCACGAGGTCCGGGTCGAGGGCGGCGGCTTCGACGTCGGCGACGAGGAGTACGCGCGGATCGTCGGCCGGGTCCTGGACGAGGAGATCGGGCGGGGCGAGGGCGCCAACTTCGTGATCCGCCGGACGTACGAGGGCCGGATCCCGGGGTTCGGGCGGGCCGACGCGCTGGCGCTGTTCCGGCGGCTGCTGGAGGGCGAGCGGGGCGCGTACTGGACGTTCGTCGTGCACACCGGGGACCGCACGCTGGTGGGGGCCAGCCCGGAGGTGCACGTGCGGATGTCCGGCGGCACGGTCGTCATGAACCCGATCAGCGGCACGTACCGCTACCCCGCCGAGGGACCGACCCCAGAGCACCTGCTGGACTTCCTCGCCGACGGCAAGGAGATCGAGGAGCTGTCGATGGTCGTCGACGAGGAACTGAAGATGATGTGCACCGTCGGCGACATGGGCGGCGTGGTCGTCGGCCCGCGGCTGAAGGAGATGGCGCACCTCGCGCACACCGAGTACGAACTGCGCGGCAGGTCCTCCCTGGACGCGCGGGAGGTGCTGCGGGAGACGATGTTCGCGGCGACGGTCACCGGCTCCCCGGTGCAGAACGCCTGCCGGGTCATCGAGCGGCACGAGTCCGGCGGCCGGGGCTACTACGCGGGCGCGCTGGCGCTGCTCGGACGGGACCCGGGTGCCGGACCGCAGCTGCCCGGTCCCCAGACCCTCGACTCCCCCATCCTGATCCGTACCGCCGACATCGACGCGCGGGGGCGGCTGCGGGTGCCGGTCGGCGCCACGCTGGTGCGGGGCTCCGACCCGGCGGGCGAGGTCGCGGAGACCCACGCCAAGGCGGCCGGCGTACTGGCAGCGCTGGGCGTACGTCCGTCCCGGCCGCGCACGGAGGCAGGGCGGCCGGGGCTGGCCGACGATCCACGGGTACGGGCCGCGCTGGACGGGCGGCGCGCCTCGCTGGCCCCGTTCTGGCTGCGGATGCAGGAGCCGTCGGCCGAGCTGACCGGGCACGCGCTGGTCGTCGACGCGGAGGACACCTTCACGGCGATGCTCGCGCACGTGCTGCGCTCCTCGGGGCTCGCGGTGAGCGTACGGCGGTACGACGAGCCGGGGCTGCGCGAGGCGGTGCTGGGGCACGAGGGCGGCCCGGTGGTGCTGGGCCCGGGGCCCGGTGACCCCTCGGACCCGGCCGACCCGAAGATGCGCTTCCTGCGCGCGCTGACCGCCGAGGTGATCGCGGGGCAGCGGCACGGCGTCCTCGGCGTCTGCCTCGGGCACGAGCTGATCGCGGCGGAGCTGGGGCTCGACATCGTCCGCAAGGAGGTGCCGTACCAGGGCGCGCAGACGCAGATCGACCTGTTCGGGCGGCCGGAGACGGTCGGCTTCTACAACAGCTTCACCGCGCGCTGCGACGACGCGGCTGCCGCCGAACTGGCCGCGCACGGCGTCGAGGTGAGCCGCTCGGCGGGTGGCGAGGTGCACGCGCTGCGGGGGCCGGGATTCGCGTCGGTGCAATTTCATCCCGAGTCCGTACTCACGCTGAACGGTTCGGCCATCACTGCGGCGCTGCTGGCCGAACGACTGATCCGGCAGCCGTGACGATGCCGGGGGCGCCGTCGTTGTCGTGGCGTACCGCTCCCCGCACGCGCGGGGATCGTCGCTCAGCTGCGCGGCACCAGCACGTTCTCCGAGCGGCGGCCCTCGCGGTAGTCGAGGACGTTGCGCACCGTCGTCTCGACGATCTGGCCGACGGCGTCCTCGGTGTAGTACGCCTGGTGCGAGGTGACCAGGACGTTCGGGAAGGTGACGAGGCGGGCCAGGGTGTCGTCCTCGACGGCCTCCAGGGACTTGTCGAGGAAGAACAGGCCCGCCTCCGCCTCGTACACGTCCAGGCCCACTCCCGAGAAGCGGCCCGCGCGCAGTTCGCCGACGAGGGCCGCGGTGTCGATCAGGCCGCCGCGGCTGGAGTTGATCAGGATGGCGTCGTCGCGCATCGCCTTCAGGGCGGCGGCGTCGATCAGGTGCCGGGTCTCGGCCATCAGCGGAACGTGCAGGGTGATCAGGTCGGAGCGGGCGAGCAGCTCTTCCTTCGGGACGTAGCGCATGCCGAGTTCGGCGCAGGCCGGGTTCTCGGCGACGTCCCAGCCGAGCAGGCGCATGCCGAAGCCGTGGGCGATCCGGGCGAAGGCCTCGCCGATCTTGCCGGTGCCGAGGACGCCGGCGGTGCGGCCGTGCAGGTCCCGGCCCATCAGGCCGTCGAGGCGGAAGTCGAAGTCGCGGGTGCGGATGGAGGCGCGCACGATCCGCCGGTTGACGGCCATGGCGAGGGCCCAGGCGAACTCGGCGACCGAGTACGGCGAGTAGTACGACACCCGGGCCACGGTCATGCCGAGCCGGTCGGCGGTGTCCAGGTCGACGTTGTTGAAGCCGGTGGAGCGCTGGGCCACCATCCGGGTGCCGCCGGCCGCGAGGATCTCCAGGACGTCCGCACCGAGGTCGGCGTTGACGGACGTGGAGACGATCTCGTGGCCGGCCGCGATGGGGGCGGTGTCCTCGTTGAGGAAGACGTCCAGGCAGCGGACGTCCTCGTGGTCGCGGAAGGCCCGCTCGATCAGGGGTTTCTCGTCGGCCTGGACGCCGAAGGCAAGGATCTCCATGACCGCTCCCGTCGTGGTGGGCTCCGGGCCGAATATACGACCCTCGGCCCACCGTCGCCGGTCAGCGGCCGGCCAGTGGCCGGTTGCCGGTGGCGGGTCAGCCGAAGAAGACGCCGACCTCCTCGTACAGCGCCGGGTCGACGGTCTTCAGGCGGGCCGTGGCGTCGGCGATCGGGACGCGGACGATGTCCGTGCCGCGCAGGGCGACCATCTTGCCGAAGTCCCCGTCGTGCACGCAGTCGACGGCGTGCAGTCCGAAGCGGGTGGCGAGCCAGCGGTCGAAGGCGCTGGGGGTGCCGCCGCGCTGGACGTGCCCGAGGACGGTGGTGCGCGCCTCCTTGCCGGTGCGTTTCTCGATCTGCTTGGCCAGCCACTCGCCGACCCCGGACAGCCGGACGTGCCCGTAGGAGTCCAGTGACTCGTCCTTGAGCACCATGTCGCCGTCGCGCGGCATCGCCCCCTCGGCGACGACCACGATCGGGGCGTAGGACGCCCGGAAGCGGGAGGTCACCCAGTTGCACACCTGTTCGACGTCGAAGCGCTGCTCGGGGATGAGGATGACGTTGGCGCCGCCGGCCAGGCCCGAGTGGAGGGCGATCCAGCCGGCGTGCCGGCCCATGACCTCGACGACCAGGACGCGCATGTGGGACTCGGCGGTGGTGTGCAGCCGGTCGATGGCCTCGGTGGCGATGCCGACGGCGGTGTCGAAGCCGAAGGTGTAGTCGGTGGCGGACAGGTCGTTGTCGATGGTCTTGGGGACGCCGACGCAGGGCACGCCGTACTCGTCCGCGAGGCGGGTGGCGACGCCGAGGGTGTCCTCGCCGCCGATGGTGACGAGCGCGTCGACGCCGAGTGCGGCGAGGTTGTCCTTGATGCGGCGGATGCCGTCCCGCTCCTTGAGCGGGTTGGTGCGCGAGGAGCCGAGGACGGTGCCGCCGCGGGGCAGGATGCCGCGGACGGCCGGGATGTCGAGCGGGACGGTGTCGCCCTCCAGGGGGCCGCGCCAGCCGTCCCGGAAGCCGGTGAAGTCGTAGCCGTACTCCTGGACGCCCTTGCGGACGACGGCCCGGATGACGGCGTTGAGCCCGGGGCAGTCGCCGCCTCCGGTCAGTACTCCGACCTTCATCGCACAACCCCTTTGTCAGGGTGAGTGGTTGAGGCCACTGTCCCGCGTGGGTCAGGCGTCGTCCAGACCCCGTTCTATCGCGTACCGCACCAGCTCCACCCGGTTGTGCAGCTGGAGCTTGCCGAGGGTGTTCTGGACGTGGTTCTGCACGGTGCGGTGGGAGATGACGAGGCGTTCGGCGATCTGCTTGTAGCTCAGGCCCTTGGCGACCAGGCGCAGCACCTCGGTCTCCCGGTCGGTGAGGCGGGGCGCGCCGGGGTCGTCGGTGCCGGCGGCGGGCGCGGGTTCGGAGGCCAGGCGGCGGTACTCGCCGAGGACGAGTCCGGCGAGCCCCGGGGTGAAGACCGGGTCGCCGGCGGCGGTGCGGCGCACCGCGTCCCGCAGTTCCTCGGTGGAGGCCGACTTCAGCAGGTATCCGGTCGCGCCGGACTTGACCGCCTCCAGCACGTCGGCGTGCTCCCCGCTCGCCGAGAGGACGAGCACGCGCAGCTTCGGATCGGCGCCGACGACCTCCTTGCAGACCTGGACGCCGGGCTTGCCGGGCAGGTTGAGGTCGAGCACGAGGACGTCGGGCGCGGCGGCCGCGGCCCGGCGCACCGCCTGGTCGCCGTCGCCGGCGGTGGCGACGACGTCGAAGCCGGACTCGGCCAGGTCCCGTGCGACGGCGTCGCGCCACATCGGGTGGTCGTCGACCACCATGACCCGGATCGGATCCTGTCGTCCGGGGTCCTGTCGTTCACTCATGGTCCGCTGCCTTCCCCCGTGCGGTGGTGCCGACGGTGTTCTTCGGTGCCTTCAGTTCGACCTCGGTGCCCTGGCCGGGCACCGAGATCAGCTCGGCCGTGCCGCCGAGGTCGCGCAACCGGCCGCGGATCGACAGGGCCACGCCGAGCCGTCCCTCGCCCTCGGCCTCGGCGAGCCGTCCGTCCGGGATGCCGGGTCCCTCGTCGCGGACGGTGACGATCACCTCGTCCGGTTCGTCCTCGACCAGGATCCACGCGCGGGCCCGCTCGCCCACGTGCTCGCGGACGTTGTCCAGGGCGGCACCCACGGCGGCCGCCAGCTCCCGCGCGGCGAGGGGGGCGAGGAGCACCGGGGCGCCCGGCTCGGCGAGGTTCACCAGCGAGCCGGCGTACGGGGCGAGCAGGGCGCGCAGGTCGACGGGACGGTCCGGGTCCGCGCCCTCCGGTTCCTCGACCATCCGTACGACCGCGCCCTCGGTCGCGTCCTCCGACACGCGGGAGACGGGTACCAGGCCGCCGGAGACCAGGGTGCGCAGGGCCACCTCCTGCTCACCGGCGAGCCGGCCCAGATCGGCCGCCTCGCCGCCGATGACGGCGCCCCGGCGCTGCACCATGGCCAGCACCTGGAGGACGCTGTCGTGGATGTCCCGGGCGAGCCGCTCGCGTTCCCTGGTCGCCGCCTCGATCTCCAGGGCGCGCGCGAGGGTGCGCTCGGAGGCGCGGGCGACCTCGACGACGTAGCCGATGGCGATGGAGGCCACCCAGACGAGGATGACGTTGTGGACGGTGTCGCGGGCCGGGGTGCCGCGTTCGACCAGGTTGGCGACGGCGACGAGGGTGGAGGCGACGGCCGCCCAGCGCCAGCCGCCCTTGATGGCGAAGGCCAGCACGGAACCGGCGGTCCATATCGACGGCAGGGTCGGACCGCCGTCCATGACGCGTTCGTGGGCGTCGGTGAAGGGTGTGAGCAGGATGCCGGTCAGGGCCACTGTGAGGTCGGCGGCGAGGAACCGCTTGGTGCAGCTCGCGGCGTTGGTGACCTTGGGAAGGGTGGCCAGGGTCCAGACGAAGAGGACGGCGTAGTAGGCGACGGCCGGCCAGGGGCGGGCGAAGCCGGAGTAGGCGGTGGCGAAGAAACCGATCGCGTACAGCATGGTGAGCACGCGGTAGCCGGCGAGCGCGCGCCACAGCGGCAGCTCGACCGACATCCTCATGACCCTCTCGCGCCTGGCCATGTCCCCCCCCTTGTCCCCCTCCCGGGCCATGTCGCTATGTCCTGGCCCGGTCCTTCTCGGCCTTCGCCGCCTTCTCGGCCTTCGCCGCCTCCGCGAGCTGCCGCTTCATGGCGGTCGCGTACACGTCGACGTACTCCTGGCCGGAGAGCTTCATGATCTCGTACATGACCTCGTCGGTCACCGCGCGGAGCACGAAGCGGTCGTGCTCCATGCCCTGGTAGCGGGAGAAGTCCAGCGGCCTGCCGATGCGGATGCCGGGCCGCATCAGCTTCGGCATCACCTGACCGGGCGGCTGGATCTTCTCGGTGTCGATCATGGCGACCGGGACGACGGGTGCGCCGGTGGCGAGGGCCACGCGCGCCAGGCCGCCCGGCTTGCCCCGGTAGAGACGGCCGTCCGGGGAGCGGGTGCCCTCGGGGTAGATGCCGAACAGTTCGCCGCGCTCCAGGACCGCTGTGCCGCTCTTGACCGCGGCCTCCCCCGCGCCGCGCGCGCCGGAGCGGTCCACCGGGAGCTGGCCCACGCCCTTGAAGAACGCGGCGGTCAGCCTGCCCTTGGCCCCCGGCGTGTTGAAGTACTCGGCCTTGGCGATGAAGGTCACCTTGCGGGTGAGGACGGCGGGCAGGAAGAACGAGTCGGAGAACGACAGGTGGTTGCTCGCCAGAATGGCGGGGCCGTCGGCCGGGATGTGCTCCAGTCCCTCCACCCAGGGCCGGAAGGCAAGCTTCAGCGACCCCCCGATGGTGAGCTTCATCGTGCCGTACAACAACCCAGCGCCTCCCGTGTGTGTGGCTCAGACCTTAACCCGCGGGCACCGTCAATGGCCCCGACGGCCCTGGTCGGTGTCGGTGCGGTCGCGTACGGTGAAAGACCCGCGAGTCCCCCTTGACGACAGGAGACCGAGACGTGCCGGTGCTGCCCGGAGCCGAGCCGTTCCGCCACGAGGGCGGGGAGGCCGGCGTCCTCCTCTGTCACGGTTTCACCGGTTCCCCGCAGTCTCTGCGCCCCTGGGCCCGGTACCTGGCCGCGCGCGGCCTGACCGTGGCGCTGCCCCTGCTGCCCGGGCACGGCACGCGCTGGCAGGACATGCAGGTCACGGGCTGGCAGGACTGGTACGCGGAGGTGGACCGCGAGCTGCGCGCCCTGCGCGAGCGCTGCACGCGGGTCTTCGTGGCCGGCCTGTCCATGGGCGGCGCGCTGGCGCTGCGGCTGGCGGCGAAGCACGGCGACGCGGTCGAGGGCGTCGTCCTCGTGAACCCGGCGAACCGGATGCACGGCGTCGCCCAGCACGCCCTGCCGGTCCTGCGCCACCTGGTGCCCGCCACGAAGGGCATCGCCAGCGACATCGCCAAGCCGCACGGCGCGGAGCTGGGGTACGACCGGGTGCCGCTGCACTCGGCGCACTCGCTGCGCGCCTTCTTCCGTCTGACCGACGGCGACCTGCCGCAGGTGACCCAGCCGCTGCTGCTCCTGCGCAGCCCGCAGGACCACGTGGTGCCGCCGGCCGACTCGGCGCGGATCCTGGGCCGGGTGTCGTCGACGGACGTGACGGAGATCCTGCTGGAACAGAGCTACCACGTGGCGACGTTGGACCACGATGCGGACCGGATCTTCGCGGAGAGCGTCGCGTTCATCGGCCGGCTCGCGCCCGGTTCCGTCGGGGAACCGGAGCCCGGTCTCGGCAAGGAAGGGACGGCCGCAGGTGGCTGAGCACGACTCCGACCGTGAGGACCGCGAGGAGCGGGACGTGGAGCGGGAGCACCACGAGGGGCGGGAGCGCGCTGTGGATGGCGGGCCCGAGGCGCAGGGCGTGCCCTTCGACGAGAACGCCGCCTGGGACGCGATCGTCGCCGGGTACGGGGAGGAGCCCCCGGACCCGCCGGGCTCGAAGCCGTTCAAGTCGGTCGAGGACCTGGCGCTGCTCGAGCCGGAGGTGAACGACGAGAAGCCCACGGCGGACCGGCCCGCCTCGGACCGGCCGCTGGGCAGCTCCGTCGCGTTCGCACCCGGCGTCGGTCCCCGCGACCACACCCCCGCCGAACCGTCCGACGACGACTTCGACGCGGACGACGAGGGCCACTTCGTGCCGCCCGAGCCGCCGCCGCTGCCCGACACGGACCCCACCTCGAAGTTCGCCTGGCTGGGCGTGCTCGGCGGTCCGGTGCTGCTCCTGCTTGCGGTGGTGCTCGGCTGGGACATGACCTGGTGGCTGACGACCCTGAGCATCGGCGGCTTCCTCGGCGGCTTCGCCACCCTGGTCATGCGGATGCGGACGGGCGACGAGGACGACGACGATCCGGGGCGCGGCGCGGTGGTGTAGCCCGCGGGGCCGCGATCGGGCCGGACCCGCAACCGGGCGGGGCCAGCGGTCAGGCGGTCGCAGCTGGTACGCGGAGGGCGGTCAGGACCGGGAGGTGGTCCGTGGCCGCCCTCAGGTCGTCCTCCGCCACCCCGGGCAGCCCCGACGGCACCCCGCAGCCCAGCACCTCGACGCCCTCGGTGACGAAGACCGCGTCGATGCGGCGGTCCGGGGCGGTGGCGGGGAAGGTGTACTCGCCGCCCCAGGGCGCGGCGGTCCAGCAGTCGCGCAACCCGTCGCCGAGCCGCCGGAAGGTGGGGCCGCCGGGGCGCTCGTTCAGGTCGCCGCCCGCCACGGCGTGCGTCACGTCCAGGGCGCCGAGCCGGCCGAGGAGCAGGCCGGCCTGCTCGTGGCGCTCGTCCGGCCGCAGCGACAGATGGGTGCTGAGTACGCCGAGCCGGGCCCCGCCGATCCTGACCACGGCGGTGGCCAGGCCCCTGCGGTGCTGACCGGGGGTGAGCGGGAGCAGCACGTCCTCGGTGCGCTCGACGGTGGCCCGCAGGGAGCAGAGCAGCGCGGGGCCGGCGGCGGTTCCGCCGCCGGAGAGCAGGACCAGGTCACAGGCGGCGGCGAGCCGGGTGATCTTCTTGCGCCAGCGGAAGAAGCGGGGGGCCTCCTGGAGGAGGACGAGGTCGGGTGCGCAGGCCGTGATGACGCGGGCGAGGGCGTCGGTGTCGTCCTGCATCGAGCGGATGTTGTAGCTCAGGACGCGGACGACCGCGGAACCGTCGGGTTCGGTGCGGGAGTTGGGGAGCGCGGGGAGGGACGTTGCCATGCCGTCAATTTACGGGACCGCATGATCGGGCGCCTTATGGGTCGGGGCGCGGGGATCGTGGGCGACTGCCGGTTCGTCGTGGCTGGTCGCGCAGTTCCCCGCGCCCCTTGGGGTGGGACGGGTCCCGTCGATCAAAAGGTGATCGTCACATGATCGGGTCGGGCTCCCGGGCCAGGTCGGCCGCGCCGACCAGGCCGGCCTTGTTGCCGAGCCGGGCGGCGATCACGTCGGCGACCGGGCGCCAGTTGCCCCCGACCAGCCAGCGCTTGTACGACTTGCGGATCGGGTCGAGGACCAGGTCGCCCTCGTCCGAGAGACCGCCGCCGACGATGAAGGCGGACGGGTCGAAGAGCGAGGCCAGGTCGGCGAGGCCGGCACCGGCCCAGCGGGCCAGCTCCCGGTAGGAGTCGACGGCGACCGGGCAGCCCTGGCGGGCGGCGACGGAGATGTGCTTGCCCTCGATGCCGTCGGGGGTGCCGTCACCGAGCGCGAGCAGCACCTCGGCACGCTCGGGGGTGGCGTTGGCACGCTGCTTGGCGTACCGCACCAGCGCCCGGCCCGACGCGTACTGCTCCCAGCAGCCCTGCGAACCGCAGCCGCACAGCAGGCCGTCGGGCACCATGCGGATGTGGCCGAACTCGGCGGCCACGCCGAAGTGACCGCGGCGCAGCTTGTTGCCGATGATGATGCCGCCGCCGAGGCCGGTGCCGAGGGTGATGCAGATGACGTTGCGGTGGCCCTTGCCGCCGCCGAACTTGTACTCGCCCCAGGCCGCGGCGTTGGCGTCGTTCTCCACGACGACGGGGAGACCGACGCGCGCCTCGACCTTCTCCTTGAGCGGTTCCTGGCGCCAGTCGATGTTGGGCGCGAAGTAGACCGTCGAGCGCTGGCGGTTGACGTATCCGGCGGCACCGATACCGACGCCGACGATCTCGTGCCCCACGCGCGCGCCCTCCACCGCGGAGGCGATGGCGTCCACGATGGCCTCGGGTGTGGTGGGGGTCGGCACCTTGTGGGTCGAGAGGATGTTGCCTTCCTCGTCGACCACGCCGGCCGCGATCTTCGTGCCGCCGATGTCGACGCCGATGGTGAGTCCCATGAATCCCTCAGTTCGGTCGAGCCCCGCTAAGGGCAACCGTACCCGAGGCGGGGCTCAGTCCAGGTCGATGCGCTGTCCCGGGCCGGTGCCCCCGTCGTCCTCGTCGCGGCCGTCGCCGTCGCGTTCGTCCAGGTCGCGCGGATTCTCGGACGCGGTGTCCCCGGTGGTCCAGCGGCGTTCCTGGTTCTGGACGGCGGAGCGGTAGGCGGCGAGGAGTTCGCCGCCGGCGGCGGCGAGGTGGTCGAAGACGTCCGGGTTGCGCTCGATGACCGGTTCGACGGCGGCCTTCGCCTGCTGGACGACCTGCCGGACCACCTGCTGGGCGGCGGGCCCGGCGACCTGGCCGAGCAGCGGGGACTGGAGGCCGGACAGCTTGTCCGCGACGGTCTCGACGAGCCGGCGCAGCTCCTCGGCGGCGGAGCCGGGCGGCGGCCCGTACTCGGCACGGCGGCGGGCCTTCTCCGCCTCCAGGTCCTCGGCGCACGCCGTCGCCCAGGCGTCGCCGTCGGTCGCACGCGCCTCGTCGGCCGCTCGCGCCTCACCGGTCGCACGTGTCTCGTCGACCGTGTCGGCCTCGTCGGGGCGGGGTGCCTCGGACGGGGGGAGCTCTTCGCTCATGACGGACTCCTGACTACGGTTCGTCCCTACGACGTTACCCGAACGGGCGCGGCCCCCGTCGGGTCATCGTCCCCGCGGCCACAGTCCCGGGTCGGGCGCGAACCGGACGGCGAGTGTCCCCTCCCGCAGCGCGGCCCCGTCGACGGTGCAGCGGCGCAGCGCGGACGGCAGCGGGACGGTGCGGCGGAACGGGCCCGCCGCGACGACCAGTTCGTCCCCACGGCGGATCAGGTCGAGCTCCTCGCGTACGGCGCCGGGCAGCGGGATGTGCCAGACCAGGACGCCGTCCTCGGTCAGCCGGTCGGTGACGGGCCACTCGACCGGGGAGGCGGCCGGGCCGGCGCCGGGCACGTCGAGGGCGGCGAGGTCGTCGGTGCCGCGCGGGTCCCGGCCGAGATGGGCGACGGCCCGGACGTCGTACGTGCCCCGCCACTCCTCCAGTGTCTTGCGCTGCTGGGCGAGGGGGCCGCTGAGCCAGCTGTCCGCCGGGGCGTCCTCGGGCAGGACGCGGTTGGCGACCAGCAGGTCGGTGCGCAGGCCGCGCAGGGCGAGGCCGAGGGTGGTGGCGCGGACGGCGTCGGCGCCGGCCGGTCCGGGTTCGGCGACCAGCCGTACGGTGGTGTTCCGGTCGGCCAGGACGGCCTCGGCGGCGGCGAGTTCCAGGTCCCAGCGGGCGGTGGCCTCGTACAGCGCCTCGGCCGGCATGGGGACGCCCGCGAGCCGGCCGAGGACGGGGCGCAGGGCGCGGGCGGCCTGCCTCTCGGGCGGGAGCAGGCGGCGCAGGGCGCGGCGCAGTTCCTCCGGCGCGGCGAGCAGGGCGAGGGCGCGGGGCGCGGGCGGGAGGTCGACGACGAGGAGGTCGTGCGCCTCGGCGAGGGCGGCCTCGCGCAGGGCGCGCAGCAGGGCGAGGTCGTCGGCCCCGGGCAGCGGGGTCAGCTCTTCGGGGTCGAGGCGGGAGGCGCCGAGGAGGTCGAGTGCGGAGGCGGCGCGGTCCTGGAGAGCGGCGAGGGCGTCCCGGAAGCCCTGGGCGGTGTCGGGTCGCCAGGCGGTGAGACCCGGTCCGACGGGGGTCGGCGCGGGGCCGGTGGGCACGCCGAGCGCGGCGCCGAGGGTGTCGTCGCGGTCGGTGCCGAGGAGGAGGGTGCGGGTGCCCTGGCGGGCTGCGGTGAGCGCGGTGGCGGCGGCGACGGTGGTACGGCCGGTGCCGCCGGGGCCTGTGATCAGGAGGGTGCGCATGGGGGTGAACGGTACCGGTGCGTGGGCGGCGCCGGGTGCGGGCTCGGGGGTGCGCGGGTGCCGGGGGTGCGCGGCCCGGCGTTGCGGGGTGCCGCCCGCGCCCACCCGTACCGCCCCGGCGGCACGACTGCCCGCAGCGACAGCGGCGTGGCGGCTGCGCGCAGTCAGGGGTGCTTCGACTCGACTCGCTTCTTCAGGCCTGCCAGGGCTCGGTCGATGATGACCTTTTCCGCTTTGCGCTTGATCATGCCGAGCATGGGGATCTTGACGTCCACCGTGAGGCGGTAGGTGACCTCCGTGCCCGTGCCCGCCGGGCGCAGGAGGTAGGAACCGTCGAGGGAGCGCAGCATCTGGGACTTGACCAGCGTCCAGGAGACCTCGTGCTCGCCGGTCCAGGTGTAGCCCAGCGTCTGGTCGTCCTTGATCGCCCCGGCGTCCATGACCAGCCGGACCTGCTCGGCACGCCCCTGCTCGTCGGTCGCGAGGACCTGCGCCTCCTTCACCTCGCCGGTCCAGTCCGGATAGCGCTCGAAGTCGGCGATCACCGCCATGACGTCGGCCGGTGCCGCCTCGATGGTGATGCTCGAGCTGGTGTGTTCCGCCATCGCCGTGGCTCCTCCGGATGCGGGCCGCTACTGAGGTCGTCCGTGCGCCCGTCGCGCGCACGTGTGTGCCGCGTGAAGGCTATCGCGCACGGGGAGGGCTCATGTCACCACCCACCTGCGCGGGTCCGCCGCCCGCGGTCACCACTCCAGCGCCCACGGCCGTCCCGTCGACGCGAAGTGGCCGACGTTCACGCACTCGGTCGCGCCGACGCGCATCCGCCGGGTCAGCGGCTGGTGGACGTGCCCGAACAGGGCGTAGCGGGGGCGGGTGCGGCGGATGGCCTCCAGCAGCGCGCGGCTGCCCCGCTCGAAGCGCCGGGCCACCGTGTCGTAGAGCAGTTCCGGCACCTCCGGCGGGATGTGCGTGCACAGCACGTCCACCTCGCCGACGGCCTCGATCTTCGCGGCGTACTCCTCGTCGCTGATCTCGTACGGCGTGTTCATCGGGGTCCGCAGGCCACCGCCGACGAAGCCGAAGACGCGGCCGCCGATCTCCACCCGCTCCCCGTCGAGCACGGTGGTGCCGGGGCCGGCGTACTCGGGCCACAGCGGCGGCACGTCGACGTTGCCGTAGGTGGCGTACGTCGGGGTGGGGAACGCGGCGAACAGTTCGGCGTACTGCTTGCGCACCGCCCGCTCGATCAGCTCGCGCGGCTCCCCGCCGGCCTCGGCCCACAGCCGCCTGCCGAACTCCCGTGCCTCGTCGAAGCGGCGGGCGGTGCGCAGCGCGACGATGCGGTCGGCGTTCTCGACGCCGAACAGGTCGGGGAAGATGCCGCGCGAGTGGTCGGCGTAGTCGAGGAAGAGGACGAGGTCCCCGAGGCAGACCAGGGCGTCGGCGCCCTCGCCGGCCCTGGCCAGGTCACGGGCGTTGCCGTGGACGTCGCTGACCACGTGGACGCGCGTGCTCGTGTTGTGGGGCGGTGTGGGTGCCATGGCGATCAAGCGTAAGCAGCGCGCGCGTGATGTGAACAGTGGCGGTCGGACCTGCGGTTACTGGCTGGTCGGTTGATACGTCGACTACTGTGCGCAAAGCAAACCCCATCCGTGTGACGCAGCGAACATCTCGCGGGGACCCCCTGTCGGAGAACGCATACCGGCGGGTAACGTCCGGGCAGTCCAGTCGTGCTCTGGATTTCAACATGTGAATCGCGCATGAGTTCTCCCGAGCACTTGCCCGAGCCTTGGACCGCACCGTCGCATCACACAGTGTCGTGGCGCCGGCGCCCTATGAGGAGCAGCAGTCTTGCGCGAGTTCAGCCTTCCGGCCTTGTACGAGGTCCCCGCGGACGGAAACCTGACCGACATCGTCCGCAGAAACGCCGCGCAGCATCCCGACGTCGCCGTCATCGCCCGCAAGGTGGGCGGCGCCTGGCAGGACGTGACCGCGCGCGCCTTCCTCGCCGAGGTGCACTCCGCCGCCAAGGGCCTGATCGCCTCCGGTGTCCAGCCGGGCGACCGGGTCGGTCTGATGTCCCGCACCCGCTACGAGTGGACCCTGCTGGACTTCGCGATCTGGAGCGCGGGCGCGATCACCGTGCCGGTGTACGAGACCAGCTCGCCGGAGCAGGTGCAGTGGATCCTCAGCGACTCGGGGGCCACGGCGTGCGTCGTGGAGTCTGCCGGGCACGCCGCCGCCGTCGAGTCGGTGCGCGAGCAGTTGCCCGCCCTCAAGAACGTCTGGCAGATCGACGCGGGCGCCGTGGAGGAGCTGGGTCGTCTGGGCCAGGACGTCACGGACCGGGCCGTCGAGGAGCGCGGCTCGATCGCGAAGGCCGACGACCCCGCGACCATCGTCTACACCTCCGGCACCACCGGCCGCCCCAAGGGCTGCGTCCTCACCCACCGCAGCTTCTTCGCCGAGTGCGGGAACGTGGTGGAACGACTGCGTCCGCTCTTCCGCACCGGTGAGTGCTCGGTCCTCCTCTTCCTCCCGCTCGCCCACGTCTTCGGCCGCCTGGTCCAGGTCGCGCCGATGATCGCGCCGATCAAGCTGGGCAACGTCCCCGACATCAAGAACCTCACCGACGAGCTGGCCGCCTTCCGGCCCACGCTGATCCTCGGTGTGCCGCGCGTCTTCGAGAAGGTGTACAACTCGGCGCGCGCCAAGGCGCAGGCCGACGGCAAGGGCAGGATCTTCGACAAGGCCGCGGACACGGCGATCGCGTACAGCAAGGCGCTGGACACCCCGTCGGGCCCGTCCGTGGGCCTGAAGGTCAAGCACAAGGTCTTCGACAAGCTCGTCTACAGCAAGCTCCGTACGGTCCTCGGCGGGCGCGGTGAGTACGCCATCTCGGGCGGTGCCCCGCTCGGCGAGCGGCTCGGCCACTTCTTCCGCGGCATCGGCTTCACGGTCCTGGAGGGCTACGGCCTGACCGAGTCCTGCGCGGCCACCGCCTTCAACCCGTGGGACCGGCAGAAGATCGGCACGGTCGGCCAGCCGCTGCCCGGCTCCGTGGTGCGCATCGCGGACGACGGCGAGGTGCTGCTGCACGGCGAGCACCTGTTCAAGGAGTACTGGAACAACCCGGGCGCGACCGCCGAGGCGCTGGCCGACGGGTGGTTCCACACCGGCGACATCGGCACCCTCGACGAGGACGGGTACCTGCGGATCACCGGCCGCAAGAAGGAGATCATCGTCACCGCCGGCGGCAAGAACGTCGCCCCGGCCGTCATAGAGGACCGCATCCGCGCGCACGCGCTGGTCGCGGAGTGCATGGTGGTCGGCGACGGGCGGCCGTTCGTGGGCGCGCTGGTCACCCTCGACGAGGAGTTCCTGGGCCGCTGGTGCGCGGAGCACGGGAAGCCGGCCGGCTCGACGGCGGTGTCGCTGCGGGAGGACCCGGAGCTGCTGGCCGCGATCCAGGACGCGGTCGACGACGGGAACGCGGCGGTGTCGAAGGCGGAGTCGGTGCGGAAGTTCCGGGTGCTGGGGGCGCAGTTCACCGAGGACTCGGGGCATTTGACGCCTTCGCTGAAGCTGAAGCGGAATGTTGTGGCGAAGGATTACGCGGACGAGATCGAGGCGATTTACGCCAAGTAGGGCGCCGAGTGGGGTGCCTACTAGTGGGGTGCCTAGTGGGGTGCCCCGTTGTCGCCGTGGGCGGGTGCGGGTTCGTCGTGGTTGCTCCCGCAGTTCCCCGCGCCCCTGGGTATATCTCCAGTGCCCGTGCTTACAAGGCGTCCCGCGTCAGAGCAACGCCTTCAGGTGCTCCGCCAGCAGGTCCCAGCGCCACTCTTCCTCGACCCACGTCCGGCCCCGTTCGCCCATCCTGCGGCGCAGTTCCGGGTCGGCGAGGAGGGTCGTGATGCGGTCGGCGGACTCGTCCGGGTCTTCGCCCCGCACCACCCAGCCCGTCTCGCCGTCGAGTACCGCGTCGGGCGCGCCGCCCGAGTCGCCGGCGACGACGGGCAGCCCGGTCGCGGAGGCCTCCAGGTAGACGATGCCGAGGCCCTCCACGTCCAGGCCGCCCCGGCGGGTGCGGCACGGCATGGCGAAGACGTCGCCGGCGCCGTAGTGGGCGGGCAGCTCGGACCAGGGCACGGGGCCGGTGAAGTGCACGGAGGCGGCGACGCCGGTCTCCTCGGCGAGGCGGCGCAGGTCCTTCTCGTAGGGGCCGCCGCCGACGATCAGCAGGACGGCGTCGGGCTCGGCGGCCAGGACGCGGGGCATCGCGCGGATCAGGGTGTCCTGGCCCTTGCGCGGGACCAGGCGGGAGACGCAGACGACGACGGGGCGGTCGGTGAACCCCAGGCGGGCGCGCACCTCGTCGCCGCCGCCGGCCGGGTGGAAGGTCTTCTCGTCGACGCCGGGCGGCAGTTGCACCATCCGGGCGGCGGCCTCGGGCGTGAGGGCGCCCGCGATGCGGGAGCGGGTGTACTCGCCGAGGTAGGTGATCGTGTCCGTCGACTCCCCGATCCGGCGCAGAAGTTGCCGGGCCGCGGGCAGCTGGGCCCAGCCCGCCTCGTGGCCGTGGGTGGTGGCGACGAGGCGCTCGGCGCCCGCCTTCCGTAGGGCCGGGGCCATCAGGCCGAGGGGTGCGGCCGCCCCGAACCACACCGAGGTGCAGCCGTGCTCGCGCAGCAGGCCCACCGCCCGCCGGGTGGCGCCCGGCGTCGGCAGCAGCATCGTCGTACGGTCCCGTACGACGGTGAAGGGCTGCTCGGCGTCGAAGGCGGCGGTGGCCTCGACGCCCTCGCGGCTCCGCTTCCAGGTGGAGGAGTAGACGACCAGCCGCTCGGGGTCCAGCCGTAGCGCCATGTTGTGCAGGAAGGCCTGGATGCCGCCCGGGCGGGGCGGGAAGTCGTTCGTTACGATCAAGGTCTTGCGCACGCCGCCGACCCTACCGAACCGGCCGTCGGGTGCTGGGCCCGACCGCCTCCTGTGGCACGCCCACAGGTGTCCGGGTCATCATGTCCGCACCGGCAGGCACGGACCGGCGGGCACGGACGGGCAGGGAGCACGTGGAGACGAAGGACGCGAAGCGGTCACCGGTGTGGCTGCTGACGACCTGGGGCGCCTCGCGGCTGGTGCTGATGCTGGTGGTGCTGAAGGTGCTGGTCTTTCCCGGCCCCGACGTCACGAGCGACGTGTCCGTCATCTACCGGGGCTGGTCCGACGTCCTGCGCACCGGAACGTTTCCGCTGGACGACGTCACCTGGCAGTACCCGCCTGCCGCGGCCTTCGCGATCCTCTCCCCCGCCCTGCTGCCCTTCCTGGAGTACGCGACGGCGTTCTTCGTCCTCGTCTGCGTCACGGACGCCGCCGTCCTCGCGCTGCTGTGGCATGCGGGCCGGGGAGCGGGGCGCTCGCCGCGCGGCGCGTGGGTGTGGGTGGTGGGCGTACCGCTGCTCGGTCCGACGGTGTACGCACGCTACGACGTGATGGTCACCGCCGTCGCGGTGGCCGCGCTGCTCGTCGCCGGGCGGCATCCGCGCGTGGCGGGGGGCCTGGCGGCGCTCGGGGCGCTGCTGAAGGTGTGGCCGGCGCTGGTGCTCCTCGGGATGCGGGGGCGGGCGCCGTGGCTCGCCGCCGTGCTGAGCGGCGTCGGACTGGCCGTGCTGTTCGCCGTGTCGATGCCCGGGACGTTCGCGTTCCTGACGTTCCAGCAGGAGCGTGGGGTCGAGGTGGAGTCTCTGGGCTCGCTGGTCTTCCACGTCGCCCGGCACTTCGGCTGGGAGGGCGGGGTGCTGCTGAACTACGGCTCGATGGAGTTCCTGGGCCCGCACGTGGGCACGGTGGGCACGGTCTCGCTGGGGCTGAGCGCGGTGGCGTTCGGCTGGCTTCTGCTGTGGCGGCTGATGGCCGCACGGCGGCCGGCGGCACCGCGCTTGGCGGCGCACACGGCGGCGGACGCGGCCTTCGTGGCGGTGCTGGTGTTCACGGTGACGAGCCGGGTGATCAGCCCCCAGTACCTGGTGTGGCTGATCGGTGTCGGTGCGGTCTGCTGGTGCTTCCGGGCGAGCCGGATGCGGGTGCCGGTCACCCTGGTGCTGGTGGCGAGCCTGGTGACGGTGCTGGAGTTCCCGCTGCTGTTCGGCGACGTCGTGACGAGCACCCCGCTCGGCATCACGCTTCTGTTCGTCCGCAACGGCCTGCTGGTGGCCGCCTCCGTCGTCGGCGCCCGTGCGCTGTGGCGGGACACCGTGCGGCGCGGGGCCCCGGACCCGGCCGGGGAGGCGTCCGGAGACCTCAGCCGAGGCCCGTCCGCAGATACTCCCGCCAGCGCGCCGTGAAGTCCTCCAGGGTCGTCCCGAGCACCTTCCTCATCGCGTCCTCGACGGCGCCGGCGCGCTCGTCGTGGGCGCCCACGGAGCGGTAGAAGGCGTCCAGCCGGTCCTCGCCCCACTGCTCGGCGATCATCCGGCAGGCCAGCCAGCCGCCCTCGTACGCCCGGGCCAGTTCCTCGGCGTCGGCGGTGAAGCCGAAGTCGTCGTCCGTCGGCAGCCGCGCCGGAACCTCGCCCGCGGCGACCGCGGTGGCCAGTTCGGCGGCGGACTGGGCGGCGGAGCGTCCGCTGTCGCGGTAACCCACCCAGTCGGCGTAGCCCTCGGAGAGCCACAGCGGGGTGGCGGAGGTGGTGTCGGCGCGGGTGGCGACGTGGGTCGTCTCGTGGGTGAGCACGACCTGTTTGCCGAGGTCGCCGAGGAGGCCGTACGCGTCGGGGTTGACGATGATCCGGTCCGCGGGGGCGCGTTCCCGGCCGCCCGTCTCCCCGGTGGTGACGGCGGCGATGCCCCGGTAGGAGGACGCGGGTGAGCCGAGCAGGCCCGCCATGCCCTCCAGGGACCGGGGGACGACCACGACCACCCGGCGGGCCCAGTCGCCGTCCCAGGCGTCCGAGACGGCGGGCACCGCCCGGTCGGCGAGGCCGGCGAAGCGGCGGAGGTTGCCGGCGGGCTGCCCGACGCCGAGGACGAGGCTGTGCTTCCCGCGGACGACCTGGACCGCACCCTGGTCCCAGGGCTGCTGGCCGGACTTCTCCGCGGGCCGGTCGGAGTCCACGGACCACTGCCCGCCGGTCCCGTCCCGGCTCAGCCGCACCGTGCGGCCGGTGGCGACGGCGCCCCGGTCGTAGCCCTCGACGCGGTAGCGCAGCTCGACGTCGGCGGTGGCCCTGTCTCCGGTGCGCCGCACGTCCCGTACCCGGTACGACCAGGCGGCCAGCGGGATCGCGTCCAGGTTGCCGAAGCCGGTGCCGGTGCCGGTGCGGTCGTAGGCGGCCGCGTCGTGGGCCAGGACGGCCGCCGCGCGCCGGTCCAGGACCCGCTGGACGTCGGCGCGTGCGGGGTCGGCCACGCTCCGGCCGCCACAGCCCACGAGCCCGACGAGCAGCAGGCACAGCCCCACCACCGAGAAACCCGAAACCCGCCGTCGACCAGCCACCTTCCCGATCGTACGGGCGGGGCACACCGGAAGGCACCGGGCACGAGCACCGGGCGCCAGGCGGACCGGAGGGCCTGCGGGGCCTGCGGGAGCGCCAAGGGGGGCGAAGGCCACACGGGCGCCGGGCAGGACCGGGCTACAGGGGCGGGAGAGACCCAACCGGCCGCCCCGGCCGCAGACCACCGAGCCACCGACTGCCAGAAGGATCAGAGGGGCCAAGAGGCCGAACAAACCGCCAGGCATCACAGGCCACAGAGCCACCGGCGACCACAGAGGCGCAGGGGCGGGAGGACCGCAGGGCCAGCGGGGACCGGAGAGCCGGGAGGACCGGGAGGGAGGACCGCAGGGCTGGCCGGCAGCAACCGCAGAGCCGGACGGGCCGCAGAGACCAGCGAGCCGGGAGGGGAGAGAGGGCCCCACAGGGGCGGCAGGGCCAGCAGGGACCAGAGGGCCGGGAGACCGGGAGACCGGGAGACCGGGAGACCGGGAAGCCGGGAGACCGGGAGACCGGGAGACCGGGAAGCCGGGAAGCCGGGAGACCGGGAAGCCGGGAGACCGGGAGACCGGGAGACCGGGAAGCCGGGAGACCGGGAAGCCGGGAAGCCGGGAGACCGGGAGACCGGGAGACCGGGAAGCCGGGAAGCCGGGAGACCGGGAGACCGGGAGACCGGGAAGCCGGGAAGCCGGGAGACCGGGAAGCCGGGAGACCGGGAAGCCGGGAAGCCGGGAGACCGGGAAGCCGGGAAGCCGGGAAGCCGGGAGACCGGGAGACCGGGAAGCCGGGAAGCCGGGAGACCGGGAAGCCGGGAGACCGGGAAGCCGGGAGACCGGGAGACCGGGAAGCCGGGAAGCCGGGAGACCGGGAGACCGGGAAGCCGGGAGACCGGGAAGCCGGGAAGCCGGGAAGCCGGGAGGACCGGATGGGCCACAAAGACCGGAGGGGCGGGAGGGCCGAGAGGAACCGGAGAGCTGGGAAGACCAGGAGGGCCACATAACCGGGAGGAACCGGAGCGCCGGATGGGCCACAAAGACCAGCGAGCTGGGAGGGGAGAGAGGGCCGCAGGGGCGGGAGGGCCACAGGGCCAGCAGGGACCAGAGGGCCGCATGACCGGCCGGGAGCAACCGGAGAGCCGGACGGACCGCAGAGACCGGACGGGCGCAGGGCCGGGAGGGGGCAGAGAGGCCATCGAGGCCACCGGAGCCGGAGAGGCCAGAGAAACCTGAGGCCCAGGAGCCGCAGGAGCCGCAGGAGCCGCAGGAGCCGCAGGAGCCGCAAGGCCCGGATAGGCCGGATAGGCCACACCGGCCGCGCGAGGCCGCTGGGCCCCGTGGGCCCACATAGGCCAGTGGGCCCGCATGAGCCAGTGGACCCGCATAGGCCAGTGGGCCCGCATGAGCCAGTGGACCCGCATAGGCCAGTGGACCCGCACGAGCCAGTGGACCCGCATAGGCCCGTGGACCCGCACGAGCCAGTGGACCCGCACGAATCCGCCGCCCCCTCGGTGTCACACCCTGGTGATCGAGGAGATCGGCATCATGCCGACCGGGTCGTAGCGCACCGGTGCGCCGGGGTAGGGCGCGTGGATGACCTGGCCGTTGCCGGCGTACATGCCGATGTGGCTGGCGTCGCTGCGGTAGGCGACCAGGTCGCCGGGGCGCGCCTCGGACAGGGACACGCGTCGCCCGGCGCCGGACTGTGCCTGGGAGGTGCGCGGGATGCCGACGCCGGCCTGCGCGTAGGCCCACTGGGTCAGGCCCGAGCAGTCGAAGCCGGAGGGGCCGTTGGCGCCCCAGACGTAGGGCTTGCCGAGGGCGGAGCGGGCGGCGGCGAAGGCGGCCGCGGCACGGCCGGAGGCGGGGGCGGCACCGGCGAGGGCGGTCAGGTCCTCGCGCCCGGAGCGGGACCCGCGCTGGTAGGCGGCGCGTTCGTCGTCCGGCAGGGCGGCCAGCAGTGCGCGTGCCTTGGCGAGCTTGCGCTCCACGGTCTTCTTGTGCGCGGCCACCGCCTTGCGGCCCTGCTCCAGCTCGGTGAGCTTGCGGGCCGCCTCGGCACGGTCCTGGGCGAGGTCGCGCATCGCCTGCTGGAGCTCCTTCAGCTCGCCGGCCCGGCGGGTGGTGATCCGGTCCAGCACGGAGGCCCGGTCGAGGTAGTCCTCCGGTTCGGCGGAGAGCAGCAGCGCCAGCGACGGGTCGATGCCGCCGGAGCGGTACTGGGCGCCGGCCAGTGAACCGAGCGCGTCCCGCATGGTGTTGATGTGCTGCTGCTGCCGGGCGATGGACTCCTGCGCGGTGGAGACCTCCTCGCGCAGCGCCTCGGTGCGCGCGTCGGCCTTGTTGTAGGCCTCGGTCGCCTGCTCCGCCTCGGTGTGCAGCCGGTCCACCTCCGCCCGCCGGTCGTCGTGCGGAGCGGCCGTGGCCGATACGGCGCCCAGGAGTGCGGCGGCGACGGAGAGCAGGCCGACGGCGGCGGTGGAGCCACGGTCGAACCCGGATGGTGCAAGGCGGCGATGGGACCCCACGGGAAGCCGCACTCCTTCCGCTGGCGGACGGGGAAACGCGGCAGACAGTAACCCCGCGGCGGGGCACCGGCCAACGACCTCCGGGGCCGCGCAGCGCGACGCCCCGCCGCTGACGCAGGTCACCGGCGGGGCGGGGGGTCACAGCGCCCGGCCGTGATTCCCTCGAACGGGGGCACGGCGGGGGTGACTTCAGGTGGCGCGGGGCGTCGGTTCAGCCCCGTGCGCGGCACACGGTCAGACGCGTACGCCGAACATGAACGGACCGCCGATGGTGCTCATCGACTCGTAGCGGACGTTCGTGCCGGTGCGCGGCGCGTGCAGGACCTGGTTGTTGCCGGCGTAGAGGCCGACGTGGTGCAGGTCGTTGAAGAAGAAGACGAGGTCGCCGACCTGGAGGTCGCTCATCGAGGAGATGCGGGTGCCCGCGCCGGTCTGGGCCTGGGAAGTGCGCGGGATGCCGACGCCGGCCTGGGCGTAGGCCCAGGAGGTCAGGCCCGAGCAGTCGAAGGAGGACGGGCCGGTGGCGCCGTAGACGTACGGCGTGCCTATCTTGCTCTGGGCGGCGGCGAACGCGGCGGCGGCCCGGCCGGAGGCGGGGGTGGACTTGCCGCCGGTGAGGACCTGGCGCTCGCTGGTGCGGTTGGCGCGCTGCTCCTCCTGCTGGAGGGCGGCCTTCTCCTGCGCGGTGAGCGTGTTGAGCAGCTTCTGGGCGGAGGAGAGCTTGCCCTGGACTTCCTTCTTCTTCTTGCCCAGTTCGGTGCGGGTGGCCGAGAGGTCCTTGAGCTTCTCGGACGCCTCGGAGCGCTGCTGCGCGAGGTCGCGCTGCTTGACCTGGATCTTCTTCAGCGCCTCGACCTGCTGACCGCTCAGCTGGTCGAGGGTGGAGGCCTTGTCCAGGTAGTTGTCCGGGTCGGCGGACAGGAAGAGTTGCAGGGAGGGGTCGATGCCGCCGGAGCGGTACTGGGCGCTGGCCATCGAACCGAGGCCGTCGCGCAGGTCGTTGAGCTCCTCCTGGCCGCGGGCGACGTTGTCCTGGATGGTGGAGATCTCCTTCTGGAGCTTCTCCTGCTTCTCCTTGGCGCCGTTGTACTTCTCGGTGGCCTGCTCGGCCTCCTCGTAGAGCTTGTCGACCTTGGCCTTGACCTCGTCCTTGCTCGGCTTCTCGCTCGGGGCGGCGTTGGCGGCCTGGGAACTCAGAGCGACAGCGGCGGCGGCAGCGGTGGTGAGCACGGTCACGCGCGTGCGACTCGGCTGCTTGGGACGACGGTGGGACGCCACGGAGACGAGCTCCTTCTTGAGAGGGATCACCCGTTCGAGGGTTCGAAGGGTGACCCTAGTGACCCACTCGTGATCAGTTCAAATCCTCCGCCGAAAAATCACGGTTACGCACTGCGTTTTTGCCCACAACTCACCTGCAGTGACACTCATCTGACACTACGTTGCGTGACGGTTCCGTCAATTCGGGCATGCCGCGCCTATGTTGCGGTTGGTAAGGAAGCGAAGAGAAGTGACCGGAACCCGACGAAGGGCGACGGGCGGCTAGGAAAGGCGCTTGAGGAGCACCGCGGACGCCACCGGGCGTGCGCCCGCGCGCGCCACGCCGTCGGCGACCTCGCGGTCGGTGGAGACGACGATGACCGGCCGGCCCGGCGGCTCGGCCCGCACCAGCTGGCGGATCAGCTCGTCGGCGGTGACGCCGGGCTTGGAGAACAGCACCCGGACCCCGCGCGGCGGCGCGAGCAGCACGGGTGCCACGAGTTCGGCCCCGTCGAAGACACAGGTCATCTCGGCGCCGGTCTGCGCGGCGAGCTGGGAGAGCTGGCCCAGCAGCCGCAGTCGCTGCTTCTCCAGCGGCATCTGCGGATAGCCGGTCTTGGTGACGTTGTAGCCGTCGACGACCAGGTGCGCCTGGGGCAGCGCCAGCAACTGGTCGAGGATCGCCGGGTCGTTCTCGGACAGGGCCCGGTTGGCGATGTCCTTCGGCGTCATCCGGCCGGGCTCGACCGCGTCCACGGTCTCGGCGGGCCGCACGGACACCGGCGGCAGCGCCAGCTCGCGGCGCAGCCCCTGAGTGGCGTCCAGCAAGGTGTCCAGAAGCAGCCGCACGCGCATGTCCTCGACGCTGCGCCCCTCGCGGGCGGCCTTGCGGGTGGCCTCCAGGGCGGCCTCGGCCTCTCCCAGGCGCGCCTTGAGCCGGCGGGTCTCGCTCTCGGCTGCGGACACCTGGGTGTGCGCCTCGGCGCGGACGGCGTCCGTCTCGGTCCGGAGCTTGCGCAGCGCCGCCTCGCCGCGCCTGACGTCGCTGAGGGCCGAGCGCAGCTTGCGGTGCAGCGACTCGGTCTCCCGCTTCGCCGCGTCCAGCTCGGCCCGCAGCCGCTCGGTCTCGGTCCTGGTGTGCTCCCGGGCCCGGGCCAGCTCCTCGTGCAGCCGCTCCAGCTCGGCGCGGCTCTCCTCGTCGGCGCGCTCGGCGTCCGCGCGCTGCGCCTCCTCGCCGGCGGCGGTCACCAGCTTGACCCAGCCGTGCGGGCGCAGCACGTAGGCGGCGGCGGCCACGTCGAGGGGGTCGGCGGCCGGGAGCGTGGACCCGGCGTCCAGGGCGCCGGCCAGTTCCGGCTGGGCGTCGCGCAGCTTCTCGCCGATGCGCTGCCGGAAGAGCGGGTCGGTCTCCACGGCGGCGGCCATGGCGTTGCCGGCGAACTTGGCCCGGCGGTTCGGGGCGAACCTGGCGTACTGCCTCAGCTGGGCGGGCAGCTCGCCGAGGGTGAGCGAGCCGAAGCCGTCGGACACGATCTGCACGACCCGGCGGCGCACGCCGTCGGGCAGCGGGCGGTCGAGCACCTCAGCGGCGCCGTCGCCCGGCCCCCCGCCGTGTGTCTCCACCATCCGTCACCCCAATGTCTCAGGGCGATCCCGGGCCGGAATCGCCTTGTGCGGGGCCGCTCCGCTCAGGAGACGGCATCCGGCCTGTCCACGAGTTCCACCTGGTCCACGGCGTTGCACCAGCGGCACCGCACCGACTCGATGGTCTCACTGAGCACCTCGCGCTCCTCCACCTTCGGCTCGCCGGCCAGATCGAGGTGCACGTACTCGACGACCTTCGAGGCCCGGGTCACGTCGAAGCGGGTGAGGTTGCCGCAGAGGGTGCAGCGCCACCGCGTCGTGTCGGTCGGCAGGGGAACCGTCATCGTGGCTGTTCACTCTCTTCCGGTGTCGGTGACGCGCCGGGCTCCCCCGGTGCGTGTGGCTCGTAACCCTACGGCCTGGCGGGTACCCGTCGCCCGCGTGTCCACGGCGGCGAGGCGCTATGGCCGCTCGCGCCCGTTACGTCATGCTCTGTGTTCATGATCCGCAACTGGAGCACCGCGGCCCGCAGAACGCTCGCGGCGGTCGGGACGCTCGCCCCGGCCCGCCCGCCCCGGCGCCGGGCGGCACCGGTGACGTACACGCTGATCACGCTGTGCTGTCTGCTGTTCCTGCTCAGCCCGGCGGCCGGCCTGAATCCGGTGTACGGCACCGGGGAGGAGCTGCTGGCGGCGCAGCGTGCCTACTTCCGGCGCTGGGGCGTGATCCCCGCAGAACTGTTCGAGGACTCCCCCGGGTCCGCGCTCACCCCGGCCACGGCGCTGTTCGTCCACGGCAGCTGGGTGCACCTGCTGGGCAACATGCTCTTCCTCTACGTCTTCGGCGCGATGACCGAGCAACGGATGGGGCGGCTCCAGTTCGCCCTGTTCTACCTCGGCTGCGGCTACCTGGCCCTGGTCGGCTACGCGGGCGCCAACGCGCACTCCCAGGAGTCGCTGGTCGGCGCCTCGGGGGCGATCTCCGCGGTCCTCGGCGCGTTCCTGTTCCTCTTTCCGCGGGCCCGCGTGACCAGCCTCCTGCCCTTCCTCTTCTTCCTGCCGCTGCGCTTCCCGGCGTGGGTCGTGCTGCCGTTCTGGGTGGCCCTGCAGTGGCTGGCGGCGGGGCGGGCAGGCGACGGTCCGGGGGTGGCCTACCTCGCGCACCTGGTGGGCTTCGGCCTGGGCTTCGCCTTCTCCTGGGTGCGGTTCGGACGTGCGACTAGAGTTGGTGGCGTTCCAGTGGCGGCGCCCGAGGGAGAGAACCAGCCGTGATCAGCGCGATCGTCCTCATCAAGACCAGCGTGGACAGCATTCCCGAGATCGCGGAGCAGATCGCGGCGCTGGAGAGCGTCAGCGAGGTCTTCTCCGTCACCGGCACCTACGACCTGATCGCCATGGTGCGGGTGAGCCGGCACGAGGACCTGGCCGAGGTCATCCCCGGCCGGATCAGCAAGATCCCCGGCGTGGAGGGCACGGACACCCACGTGGCGTTCCGCACGTACTCCCAGCACGACCTGGAGGCGGCCTTCGCGATCGGCCTGGACAACTGAGGCGACACCGGCCGGCGGATCGACGGCCCGCCCGCCCGGGAGACCGGCGGGTTCGCGACTTCGACGAGCAGGGCTTCGGCCCCGGGACCGGCCACCCGTTCACCGGCCCGGGCCGCCGCCGTCCGCCTCGTCACCGACGAGTTGGACCGGACGAGCCGCGCCGTCGGGCACGCACCGGCCGTCCTCGGTGCGGTAGTTCCACCGGGCGCCGTCGCTCACCAGCTCCCTGACGGCGTCTACGAACCGCTCGACGTGCTCGTCCGGGGTGCCCGCACCGAAGCTCACGCGGACGGCGTTGAGGGACTTCTCGCCGGGTGCCGCCTCGGGGGCGCCGCACTCGCCCTGTGCCTGCGGGTCGCTGCCGAGCAGGGTGCGCAGCAACGGGTGGGCGCAGAAGAGGCCGTCGCGCACCCCGATGCCGTACTCGGCGGAGAGCGCGGCGGCGAAGTGCGAGCTGTTCCAGCCCTCCACGACGAAGGAGAGCACCCCGACACGCGGCGCGTCGTCGCCGAAGAGGGAGAGGATCCGCACCTCGGGCACCTCCGCGAGGCCCTCGCGCACCTTGCGGATCAGGTACTCCTCGCGGGCGACCAGCGTGTCGAACCCGGCCTCGGTGAGCGCCTTGCAGGCGGACGCGATGGCGTAGGCGCCGATGACGTTGGGCGAGCCGGCCTCGTGCCGGGCGGCGCTGTCGTGCCACTCGACGTCCACCCCGCCGTCGGCACGCCGGCTCACCCTGCGGCTGGCGCCGCCGCCGGCGAGGTACGGCTCGGCCTCGCGCAGCCAGTCGGCGCGTCCGGCCAGCACACCGGAGCCGAAGGGGGCGTAGAGCTTGTGCCCGGAGAAGGCGGCCCAGTCCACGTCCAGCTCGCTCACCGAGACCGGGTGGTGCGGGGCGAGCTGGGCGGCGTCCAGCACGATCCGGGCGCCGTGCGCGTGGGCGGCGGCGGCCAGTGCACGCACCGGCCACAGCTCGCCGGTGACGTTGGAGGCGCCGGTCACACAGACCAGGGCGGGCCCGTAGGGCTCACGGGCGGCCAGGGCCCGCTCCAGGGTCTCGACGGCCTGCGCGGGGGTGCGCGGGGCGTCCAGGTACGTCACGTCGGCCTCCCGCCAGGGCAGCAGCGAGGCGTGGTGCTCGGTCTCGAAGACGAAGACCCGGCTCCCGGCGGGCAGCGCGGCGGCGAGCAGGTTGAGGGAGTCGGTGGTGGACCGGGTGAAGACGACCTGGTCGTCGTCCCGGCAGCCGAGGAACCCGGCGACGGTCTCGCGGGCGTTCTCGAACAGGTCGGTCGACAGCTGCGACAGGTACCCGGCGCCGCGGTGGACGCTGCCGTAGTAGGGGGCGTAGGCGGACACGTCGTCCCACACCCGCTGGAGCGCGGGCGCGCTGGCGGCGTAGTCGAGCGCGGCGTACGTGACCTCCCCGCCGGTGACGAGTGGCACGGTGACGTCCCGGCCGAGGACGGGCAGCGGGGTGGCGACAGCGGTGGCGGAGGCAGGCGCGGGTACGGACATGGCGGACTCCCGTGAGGAACCGGCGCGCGGAAGCGCGCTGTGAAAGAAGAGAAAAGGGGTGTGCGGAGGCGGGGCTCTGCGGCCCTATCGCATTCGCTGGTTCACGGGAGACTCCCTCGGACGACCAGGACCCCTGGCCCCACACTTTTCACAAGCGTGCGAGGGGTCCGCGCTTGCCGTGGACCTTGCTGTCCACGACCTGGTCTTCACCCGGGGCACCCCGCCACGGACGGAGGGTTGCCGGACAGTCGGCCGGGGCCTCATGACTGTCACTCATGACCTGTCGAAAAACTTAGGGGAAGTGATCGGCGCCCCGCAACCCGAGTCCGGATCGCGGGACGCACGTCACACGGGGAGGCGTTCGCGGCAGGAGCCGCCGGACAGCCCTACGCCTGGGTCGCCGCCACCCAGCGCTCCAGGACGCGCCTGGCCGCGCCCGAGTCGATCGACTCCGCGGCCCGGTCCATCCCGGCCCGGATCTGCTCGGCCAGCGGTCCCCCGCCCGGCTCCAGGGCCACCAGGGCCGCCGCCGAGTTCAGCAGCACCGCGTCCCGTACCGGGCCCGTCTCGCCGGCCAGCAGACGGCGGGCGACGTCGGCGTTGTAGGAGGCGTCGGCGCCGCGCAGGGCCTCTACCGGCACCACCTCGATGCCGACGTCGCTCGGGTCGAAGGTCTCCTCGGTGACCCGGCCGTCCCGTACCACCCAGACGTGGGAGGTTGCGGTCGTCGTCAGCTCGTCGAGGCCGTCGTCGCCGCGGAAGACCAGGGAGGAGTGGCCGCGCTCGGCGAAGACACCGGCGATGATCGGCGCCATCCGGGCGTCGGCCACCCCGATCGCCTGGGCCCGGACCCGGGCGGGGTTGGTCAGCGGGCCCAGGAAGTTGAACACCGTGCGGATGCCGAGCTGGCCGCGGGCCGTCGCCACATGGCGCAGGGCCGGGTGGAACTTCACCGCGAAGCAGAAGGTGATGCCGGCCTCCTCGGCGACCTCCGCCACCCGCTTCGGCGTCAGCTCCAGATTGACCCCGAGCTTCTCCAGGACGTCGGAGGCCCCGGACGCGGAGGAGGCGGCACGGCTGCCGTGCTTGACGACCTTCGCCCCCGTACCGGCCACGACGATCGCGGACATGGTGGAGATGTTGACCGTCTTGGCGCCGTCGCCGCCGGTGCCGACGATGTCGACGGTCTCCCCCGGCACCTCGATCACCTTGGCGTGGTCGTACATCGTGCGGACGAGACCGGAGATCTCCTCGACGGTCTCCCCCTTGGATCTCAGGGCCACCGCGAAGCCGGCGATCTGCACGTCGGTCGCCTCGCCGCGCATGATCACGTCCAGCGCCCAGGCGGTCTCGTCCGAGGACAGGTCACGGCCGTCCAGCAGCCCGTTCAGCAGGGCGGGCCAGGAGCGGCCCGCCGCGGTGTCGCCTCCAGCGGGGGTCACAGCGCTCATGAGCCGCTCCTGAATCGTGTGTGTGGCGGAAAAGTCCTGGACGGGGGATTGCGCTTCCACCCTATCCAGCCCGGACACGCTCGAAGGGCCCCGTCCGAGGAACGGACGGGGCCCTTCGAGCGTGGTGTGGCGACGCTGGAGGGTCAGTGGTGGCCGTGGCCGCTCGTGATCTCCTTGTACTCGTCGACGGTCGGCTTCGGAATCTGCGACTCCTCGCCGAAGTAGGCCTCGCTGAGCTTGGCGCGGAGCTTCTCGCTGCCCTTCACCTTGCGCTCGACGCCGTTCTCGTCGACCGTGGGGCCGATCTCGGCCGGCTCGTACTGCTCGTGCGCCGTGAGCGTGTGCAGCTGCTCCTGGCTGAGCGGCTCGTGGACCTCGATGAACTCACCGTGCGGCAGGCGCTTGATGATGCCCGACTCGCGGCCGTGCAGCACCTTCTCCTTGTCCCGGCGCTGGAGGCCGAGGCAGATCCGCTTGGTGATGACGAACGCGATGACCGGGCCGAGGAAGAAGCCGATCCGCACGAACCAGGTGACCGCGTTGATCGACAGGTGGAAGTGCGTGGCGACGATGTCGTTGCCACCACCGATCAGCATGATCATGTACGCGGTGACCCAGGCGACGCCGAAGGCCGTACGGGTCGGGGCGTTGCGCGGCCGGTCCAGGATGTGGTGCTCGCGCTTGTCCCCGGTCACCCACGACTCGATGAACGGGTAGAGCGCGATGAGCGCGAGGAAGATACCGAAGATCACCAGCGGGATGAACACACCGAGGACCAGTGTGTGACCCCAGAAGTTGATCTCCCAGCCAGGCATGGCGCGGACCAGGCCCTCGGCGAAGCCCATGTACCAGTCGGGCTGGGCGCCGGTCGACACCTGGTCCGGACGGTAGGGGCCGATGGCCCAGATCGGGTTGACCGACACGATGCCGGCGACCGCCGCGATGACACCGAAGACCAGGAAGAAGAAGCCTCCCGCCTTCGCCATGTACACCGGCAGCAGCGGCATGCCGACGACGTTCTTGTTGGTCTTGCCGGGACCCGCGAACTGCGTGTGCTTGTGGTAGAAGACCAGGATCAGGTGGCCGACCACGAGTCCGAGCATGATGCCCGGCAGCAGCAGGATGTGGATCGAGTAGAACCGGGCGACGAAGTCGGTCCCGGGGAACTCCCCGCCGAACAGGAACATCGAGATGTACGTGCCGACGATCGGCATGGACAGGATCGCGCCCTGGGTGAAGCGGACACCGGTGCCGGAGAGCAGGTCGTCCGGGAGCGAGTAGCCGGTGAAACCGGTGAACATGCCGAGGACGAACAGCAGGAAGCCGAACAGCCAGTTGATCTCACGCGGCTTGCGGAACGCGCCGGTGAAGAAGACGCGCATCATGTGCACGAACATGCCGGCGAGGAAGATGATCGCCGCCCAGTGGTGGATCTGCCGGATCAGCAGACCGCCGCGCACGTCGAAGCTGATGTCGAGCGTCGACTTGTACGCCTCGCTCATCAGCTGTCCCTGCATGGGGACGTACGAGCCGTGGTACGTGACCTCGTTCATCGACGGGTGGAAGAACAGCGTCAGGTACACACCCGTGAGGATGATGATGATGAAGCTGTAGAGGCAGACCTCGCCCAGCATGAACGACCAGTGGTCGGGGAAGATCTTGCGCATGTTGGCCTTGGCCAGGGAGTAGATCCCCAGCCGGCCGTCGGCCCAGTCGGCGACGCGTTCGCCGGCCGGTGCCTTCCCGCGAGAGCGGGGTGCGTCGTTGGCTGCAGTACTCATCCGCGCTCCCAGAATGCAGGACCGACGGGCTCCTCGAAGTCGCTGAGCGCCTCGAGGTACCCCTCGTCGTTCACACCGATGCGCAGCTGCGGCAGCGGGTGACCGGCGGGACCGAAGATGACCCGGGCGCCGTCGGCAAGGTCGAAGGTGGACTGGTGGCAGGGGCAGAGCGCGTGGTGCGTCTGCTGCTCGTACAGCGAGATCGGGCAACCGACGTGGGTGCAGATCTTCGAGTACGCCACGATGCCCTCGTGCGACCACTCGAGCTCGCGCTTGTCCTTGATGGAGTCCGGCTCCAGCCGGATGATCATCAGGGCCGCCTTGGCGATCTCGTTCTGGAAGTCGTGGTCGTGCTCCTCCAGGCCCTCGGGCTTGGCGAAGGTGAGGGAACCGACCCCGATGTCCGACGGACGCATCGGCTCGTTCGTGTTCATGTTGACGAGCAGCTTGCCCTTGGACCACAGCGTGTGGCGGAGCTTCGTCCCGGGCAGCGGGCCGAGGTCGCGCAGCAGGACGACGCCGGAGAGCGGCACCAGCGTGAGCGCGCCCAGCATCGTGTTGCGGATCAGCTTGCGCCGGCCGATCACCGACTCCTTGGCGCCCTGCTTGAAGTCCGCGTGGACCTTCGCACGGGTCTCGGGGTCGGCCTCGATCGGGTGCCGCTCGTCGGCGACCTCCTCGTCGGACATCAGGGTGCGCGCCCAGTGGACGGCGCCCGCGCCGATGGTGAAGAGCGCCACGCCCAGGGTCAGACCCAGCGCGAAGTTCATCGCGTTGATGTGTCCGAGCGGGAAGACGAAGATCGACTTGTCGTGCGGGATCGCGACGAACGAGGCGATGAAGCCGATGGTGGCCAGCATCGACACCGTGAACAGCAGGGCGACCGTGCGCTCGGACCGCTTGGCGGCCCGCTCGTCGACGTCCTGGATCCGGTGCTCGTGGGGCGGCAGTCCCGGGTCCGCGAACGGGTTCCTGTCGTCCGCGGGCTTCGGCGTGCCGTGCGTGCTGCCCTGCTCAGCGGGCAGGTTCTCTTCTGGAATGTCTTGGCTACTCATGACTTCTTGGCCTTTGCGGTCCGAGCGGCGACCCACACGGCGACGGCGATGCAGGCACCGAGGCCGAAGATCCAGCCGAACAGGCCCTCGCTGACCGGCCCGAGGCCGCCGAGCGAAAGACCGCCCGGGTCCACGGTCTCGTCACCGTTGACCGCGTCCAGGTAGGCGATGATGTCCTTCTTGTTCTGCTCCGACAGCGTGGTGTCGGGGAAGGAGGGCATGTTCTGCGGGCCGGTCTGCATGGCCTCGTAGATGTGCTTCGGGTCGACACCCTCGAGGGTCGGCGCGTACTTGCCGTGCGTCAGGGCGCCGCCCTTGCCGGTGAAGTTGTGGCACTGCGCGCAGTTGGTGCGGAACAGCTCACCGCCCTTGGCGATGTCCGCGCCCTCGGGGCCGTACTTCTCCTCCGAGGGGACGGCCGGACCGGCACCCAGCGAGGCGATGTAGGCCGCGAGCTGGTCGATCTCCGCCTGGGAGTAGATGACCTTCTTCTTCGGGACCTGCGCGCCGGGCTGCTGGGCCGGCATACGGCCGGTGCCCACCTGGAAGTCGACGGCCGCGGCGCCCACGCCGACCAGGCTCGGGCCGTCGGTGGTGCCCTGCCCTCCGGTGCCGTGGCAACTGGCACAGCCGACGGCGTAGAGCTTCTTGCCCTCGTCGATGGCGAGGGACTGGGCGGTTTCATCGGCCTGCGCCTTGCTCGCGGGTGCGAACGCGGCGTACAGCCCCCCTGTGCATGCCAGCGCGAGGAGTAGGACGACGAGTGCCGCCAGCGGATGGCGTCGTCGTGCGGAGAGCTTTTTCACGGATTACCCCGGTGTCAGGATCTTCTGCGTCGATGCTTCTGGTATTGCGCGGGTGCGTGCCGCGACTACTTGATCAGGTAGATCGTGGCGAACAGGCCGATCCAGACCACATCGACGAAGTGCCAGTAGTAGGACACGACGATGGCGGCGGTCGCCTGCTCGTGGGTGAACCTCCGGGCCGCGTAGGTGCGGCCGAGGACCAGCAGGAAGGCGATCAGTCCGCCCGTCACGTGCAGTCCGTGGAAGCCGGTGGTCAGGTAGAACGCCGAGCCGTACGGGTCGGAGGACAGGGAGATCCCGTCCTTCTTGACCAGTTCGGTGTACTCGAACACCTGACCGCCGATGAAGATCGCACCCATCACGAAGGTGACGATGAACCACATCCGGAGCTTCTTCACGTCACCGCGCTCGGCCGCGAACACGCCGAGCTGGCAGGTGAGGGAGGAGAGCACCAGGATCGTGGTGTTCGTCGCGGAGAACGGAACGTTCAGCGCGTGGGCCTTCTCGGACCAGAAGTCCGGGCCCGTCACCGATCGCAGGGTGAAGTACATCGCGAAGAGGGCCGCGAAGAACATCAGCTCGGAACTCAACCAGATGATGGTTCCGACGCTGGTGAGGTTCGGCCGGTTGACCGACGGGTGCGCGTGCCCGGTTTCTACTGTCGTTGCTGTCGCCACGACCGACATTATGTCGGTCGCTTATCCCGCCCTCACCCCGGGGGGTGCCGTTCGGTGTGTTCCCCCTGCTTGTACGGCCCGGATGGCCCATCGAACGGCCCGTCGAAGCCCTGTCCGAACCAGTGCTGACGGGGCGTTCGAGGGGGTAGCATCCGGCCCACGGGCCACGACGGCCCTCACCGGTCTCACCGCGTATCGGAGGAAGCATGCAGGCGACCGCCACGGTGCTGGTCTACAGCGACGACTCCAACACCCGCGAACAGGTGCGGCTCGCGACCGGCCGCCGGCCGGCCCCGGACGTGCCCGTGGTCGAGTTCGTGGAGTGCGCGACCCCGGCCGCGGTGCTCAAGCAGCTGGACGAGGGCGGGATCGACGTCTGCGTCCTGGACGGCGAGGCCGTGCCCATGGGCGGGATGGGCGTGTGCCGCCAGATCAAGGACGAGGTCTTCCAGTGCCCGCCGGTGCTGCTGCTCATCGCACGGCCGCAGGACGCGTGGCTGGCGACCTGGAGCCGGGCGGAGGCGGCTGTGACACTGCCGGTGGAGCCGGTGGAGTTCGCGGGTGCGCTGGCCGCGCTGCTGCGGGAGAAGCGGCTGCAGGGGGTTTAGGAGCGCCTCCGGGCTCGGAGTGCGGGTCGCTTCGGCGGGTGCGGCGCCGTCGTGGTTGTTCGCGCCCCCTCGGCGGAGCCGCACATCGATACAGCCCCGCGCCCCTGAGGTTGGCTGCTCCCAGGCGCCCCTAGACGCTCTCCGGTCTCAGCCTGGCCTGCTCCCCCGTGCCGGACGCGGTGCCCGTGCCGCCCGTCAGGGCGCTGCCCGTGCGCCACTTCGTCCAGTCCATGTTCCAGTCGCCGAAGCCGTTGCCGAAGGGCTCCATCGTCTCGCCGCCCGAGTTGACGACCTCGACGATGTCGCCCTCCTGGACCGCGTTGAAGAACCACTCCGCGTTGTCGGTGCTCATGCCGACGCAGCCGTGGCTGACGTTGGCGATGCCCTGGGAGCCGACGGACCAGGGGGCGGCGTGCACGTACTCGCCGCTCCAGGTCACGCGGGTGGCCCAGTAGACCGGCAGGTCGTACGACTCCGAGGAGCCCTCGGCGATGCCGACGGTGCTGCTGCGCATGCGTACGAAGGGTTCCTTGCCGAGAACGACCTTGACCCCGTCGCGGGTCTCGAAGCCGGGCTTGCCGGTGGTGACCGGGAGCTGCCGGATCTCCTCGCCGTCCTTGTAGACCGTGAGCGTGTGCGCGGCGGCGTCGGTGACGGCGACGACGCGGTCGTCCGTGGTGATCTTCAAGGGCTTGGCCTTGCCGCCCCACATCCGGTCGCCGATCTTGATGCCGTCCAGGGTGCTGTGGACCTTGATGGTGGCGTGGGCGGGCCAGTAGTCCTCCGGCCGGTAGTGGAGCTTCTTGTCGTCCACCCAGTACCAGGCGCCCTGCACCGCGGGCGTGGAGTCCACCTTCAGGGCGCGCTCCACTATCGCCCGCTGGGCCGGGTCCTTGACCGGCTGGCTCAGTTCCGCCGTGACGGGCTGGCCGACGCCGTACGCGCCCGCCTTGGGCCCGAAGACGACGTCCAGTGCCTTCTTGGCGCCGGGCTTCCCGGTGTCGAAGGTGAGCACCTTGCGGCCGGGCGCCCCGTCCGCGTCCTCGGTGCTGACGCGCACCGTGTAACTGGCGTTGGCGGCCAGCGGCGAGGTGCTGTGCCAGCGGGCACCGTCGGCCGACAGCTCGCCCGCGACGTAGCGTCCGGTCGCGTCCATGGCCGTGACGTCCGTGATGCGCCCGTCGGCGCCCTCGGCGACCACCTCCAGGGGTTTGTCCGGGTCGGCCTTCTTCCCGGCGTCCGTGGGGCCGTTGAAGGAGATCTGGCCGGCCGCGTCGTAGGGGGTGGCGGACAGTGGGTTGTCGTCGCCGCTGCAGGCGGTGACGCTCGCGCCGAGGGCGATCACCAGCAGAGTGCAGCCGACGACCGTACGCCCCCGCGCCTGGAAGTGAACCGTGTTGCTCATGAGCCCACGCTAGGGAGAGACGTCAACGGCGGCACGGTGGATAAGCCGGAAGAGTGAGGGACGCTGCGGCGAACGAAGGGGCCCGGACGCTCCTGACGGAGTGTCCGGGCCCCTTGTCGCTCGGCGCGTGCTACTGGGTGCGGTTCTCACCGCGGTAGTACTCGAAGACCCAGCCGAACAGGCCGATCAGGAGGATCGGTGCCGAGAAGTACATCAGCCACCAGCCGAGGGCCACGCCCATGAAGGCGAACGCTCCGCCGATGCCGAGCGCCAGCGGCTGCCAGCTGTGCGGGCTGAAGAACCCGACCTCACCGGCGTCGTCCGCGACGTCCGCCTCGGTGTTGTCCTGCGCGCCCACGTCGACCCGCCGCGCCGTGAAGGCGAGGTAGAAGCCGACCATGATGGCCAGGCCGAAGGCCAGGAAGAGCGCCGTGGTGCCCGCCGGCTCCTTCGACCAGTAGCCGTAGACGACCGCCACCACGAGGAGGAAGACGCTCAGCCAGATGAAAATCTTGCCCTGGATCTTCACTTCCCGGCCTCCTTGCCGCCGGCGAGGGCCTTCTCACCGTGACCGACGTTCTCCAGCTGATCGAGCGCGGCGATCTCGGGGTAGTGCAGGTCGAAGGCGGGGGATTCACTGCGGATGCGCGGCAGCGTGAGGAAGTTGTGCCGCGGCGGCGGGCAGGAGGTCGCCCACTCCAGCGAACGGCCGTAGCCCCACGGGTCGTCCACCTCGATCTTCTTGCCGTACTTGGCGGTCTTCCAGATGTTGTAGAAGAACGGCAGCAGCGACATGCCGAGCAGGAACGAGCTGATCGTCGAGATCGTGTTCAGGGCGGTGAAGCCGTCCGCCGCCAGGTAGTCGGCGTAACGGCGCGGCATGCCCTCGGCGCCCAGCCAGTGCTGGACCAGGAAGGTGCCGTGGAAGCCGACGAACAGCGTCCAGAACGTGATCTTGCCCAGACGCTCGTCCAGCATCTTGCCGGTGAACTTCGGCCACCAGAAGTGGAAGCCGGCGAACATCGCGAACACCACGGTGCCGAACACCACGTAGTGGAAGTGCGCCACCACGAAGTACGAGTCCGAGACGTGGAAGTCCAGCGGCGGCGAGGCGAGGATGACACCGGTCAGACCACCGAAGAGGAAGGTGATCAGGAAGCCGGTGGACCACAGCATCGGTGTCTCGAAGGACAGTGAGCCCTTCCACATGGTGCCGATCCAGTTGAAGAACTTCACACCGGTCGGGACCGCGATCAGGAAGGTCATGAAGGAGAAGAACGGCAGGAGCACGCCGCCCGTGACGTACATGTGGTGGGCCCACACCGTCACCGACAGACCCGCGATCGCGATGGTGGCGCCGATCAGGCCCATGTAGCCGAAGATCGGCTTGCGGGAGAAGACCGGGATGATCTCACTGACGATGCCGAAGAACGGCAACGCGATGATGTACACCTCCGGATGCCCGAAGAACCAGAACAGGTGTTGCCACAGCAACGCTCCGCCGTTGGACGAGTCGAAGATGTGGGCACCGAACTTGCGGTCGGCCTCCAGCGCGAACAGGGCCGCGGCCAGCACCGGGAAGGCCAGCAGGACCAGCACACCGGTCAGCAGCACGTTCCAGGTGAAGATCGGCATGCGGAACATGGTCATGCCCGGCGCACGCATGCAGATGATCGTGGTGATGAAGTTGACCGAGCCGAGGATGGTGCCGAAGCCGGAGAAGGCCAGACCCATGATCCACAGGTCACCGCCGATGCCGGGCGAGTGCACCGCGTCGGACAGCGGCGAGTACGCGAACCAGCCGAAGTCCGCCGCGCCCTGCGGCGTCAGGAAGCCGCCCACCGCGATGGTCGAGCCGAACAGGTACAGCCAGTAGGCGAACATGTTCAGCCGCGGGAACGCCACGTCCGGCGCGCCGATCTGCAGCGGCATGATCCAGTTCGCGAAGCCCGCGAACAGCGGCGTCGCGAACATCAGCAGCATGATCGTGCCGTGCATCGTGAACGCCTGGTTGAACTGCTCGTTCGACATGATCTGCAGCCCGGGCCGGGCCAGCTCGGCGCGCATGAACAGCGCCATCACGCCGCCGATCACGAAGAACGCGAACGACGTCACCAGGTACATCGTGCCGATGGTCTTGTGGTCGGTGGTCGTCAACCACTTGACCACGACGTTGCCGGGCTGCTTGCGCCGTACCGGCAGCTCGTTCTCGTACGAGTCCTCCGCTGCCGAGGCACCCTGGGGTTCGTTGAGGATGCTCACAGGTTGTTCGTCTCCCGGTTCTTCTCGTGGCTCGTCTGAGCGATGCCCGCGGGAACGTAACCGGTCTGCCCCTTCTTCGCGAGGTCCTGGAGGTGCTGCTCGTAGCGCTCCGGGGAGACGACCTTGACGTTGAACAGCATCCGGGAGTGGTCCACGCCGCACAGCTCGGCGCACTTGCCCAGGAAGGTCCCCTCCTTGTTGGGGGTCACCTCGAAGGCGTTGGTGTGGCCCGGGATCACGTCCTGCTTCATGAGGAACGGCACCACCCAGAAGGAGTGGATGACGTCACGCGAGGTCAGGACGAAGCGGACCGTCTTGCCCTTGGGGAGCCAGAGGGTCGGGCCGGGGTTGCCGGTCTGCGGGTTCTCCGTGCCGGGGGTACCGCAGTCGTAGACACCGCCCGCGTTGGCCGGGAAGTCCTCGATGAACCGGTCCGGGATGCCGGCCAGTTCCTTGGAGGTCTTGGCGTCGCCGGTGGAGCCCGGGACGTCCTCGATGTGGTTGAAGCACCAGCTCCACTGGAAGCCGACCACGTTGACCGTGAGGTCGGGCTTCTTGTTGAGGCTCATGAGATCGGACTCGTCGCGCGCGGTGAAGTAGAACAGCACCGAGACGATGACGAGCGGAACCATGGTGTACAGCGCCTCGATGGGCAGGTTGTACCTGGTCTGCGGAGGGACCTCGACCTTGGTGCGGCTGCGCCGGTGGAAGAAGACACTCCACAGGATCAGGCCCCACACCAGCACGCCGGTGGCCAGCGCGGCTGCCCACGAGCCCTGCCACAGGGAGAGGATCCGCGGAGCCTCTTCCGTGGTGGGGGTGGGCATGCCGAGGCGGGGGAAGTCCTCGTATGTGCAACCGGTGGCGGTCGCCAGGACCAGGCCCGCGGTCAGTGCCTGCAGCAGCTTCCGCCGCATCGGGCGCCGCGGCGAGCGGTCGGAGCCGTTGGGACTCACGTAGCGCCTTCCCGAGAGTCTCGCCCGCGCGGTTGGCTGCGGCCTGCCTTCTCGCTGGTCGGTCGCCGCCCTGCGTCGGGCAGGGGTTTGATGTTTATGCGGACCAAACCCTAGCCGACGCCTTCCGGGGGGTCGCGGGGAGGGTGGCATACGCGCCGGGGGTCACTCTTTAAGGGTGGGACGGGGGCGCCCGCGGGGCGGGATGGTGCGGTGTCGTTGGCGGCTGACGGCCCGTTGCGGTTGTTTGCGCGGTTCCCCGCGCCCCTGACGGGGCGTTGCGGCCCCCGGCGTTCTAGCGTTGACCCGTGGCCTACTTCGACGCAGCTTCTGCCGCTCCCCTTCATCCCGTTGCCCGGCAGGCGCTGTTGGCGTCTCTCGACGAGGGGTGGGCCGATCCCGCCCGCTTGTACCGGGAGGGGCGGCGGGCGCGGTTGCTGCTGGATGCCGCTCGGGAGGCGGCGGCCGAGGCTGTGGGGTGCCGGGCGGACGAGCTGGTGTTCACGCCCTCGGGGACACGGGCCGTGCATTCAGGGGTGGCGGGGGCACTGGCCGGGCGACGACGCGTCGGAAGTCACCTGATCGTGTCAGCCGTCGAACACTCCTCCGTACTGCACGCGGCCGAGGTGCACGAGGCCGGCGGCGGGAGCGTCACCCAGGTCCCCGTGGACCGGACGGGCGCGGTGGACCCGGCGGGGTACGCGGCCGCCCTGCGCGAGGACACGGCGCTGGCCTGTCTCCAGTCGGCCAACCACGAGGTGGGCACCGAGCAGCCGGTGACGGAGGTGGCGGCGGCCTGCCGGGCGGCGGGGGTGCCGCTGCTGGTGGACGCGGCCCAGTCGCTGGCCTGGGGACGGGTCGAGGGCGACTGGTCGTTGCTCGCGGGCAGCGCCCACAAGTGGGGCGGGCCCTCGGGAGTGGGGCTGCTCGTCGTACGCAAGGGGGTCCGGTTCGCACCGCAAGGGCCCGGGGACGAGCGGGAGTCGGGGCGGGCACCCGGCTTCGAGAACCTGCCGGCGATCGTGGCCGCGGCGGCGTCGCTGCGGGCGGTGCGGGCCGAGGCGGCGGCGGAGGCGGTCCGGCTGCGGGAGCTGACGGAGCGGATCCGGGCCCGGGTGCCGGCCCTGGTGCCGGACGTGGAGGTGGTCGGCGATCCGGCGCGCCGGCTGCCCGGGGTGGTCACCTTCTCGTGTCTCTATGTCGACGGGGAGACTCTGCTGCACGAGCTGGACCGTGCCGGTTTCTCCGTGTCGTCCGGATCGTCCTGCACCAGCAGCACGCTGACGCCGAGCCACGTCCTGAGGGCGATGGGCGTCCTCAGCGAGGGCAACGTCCGGGTGTCGCTGCCGACGGGGACCCCGGCCGAAGACGTCGAACGGTTCCTCGAGGTGCTGCCGGGCACGGTGGCCGCGGTGCGCGAGAAGCTCGGGGCGCCGGCCGCGACGGAGACCGTCCGCGCGGCCGGCCCCGACCTCGTCGTGGACGCGCTGGGCCGGCGCTGCCCCGTTCCGGTCATCGAACTGGCCAAGGTCATCGGCGACGTCCCCGTCGGCGGCACCGTCCGCGTCCTCTCCGACGACGAGGCCGCCCGCCTGGACATCCCGGCGTGGTGCGAGATGCGGGGCCAGGAGTACGCCGGCGAGGAGGAGACGGAGAGCGGAACGGCTTACCTGGTCCGCCGGACCAGGTAAGCCCCCTGAGGGGCGCGGGGCTGTATCAATGTGCGGCTCCGCCGCGTGGGCGCGAACGACCCCGACGCACCCGCACACGCCAGCGCTCCTCGCGAGGCAACCGATTGGTCGCCCCGCGTTCACCCCAGGTGCGCCTGAACCTCTCCCGCCGCCTCGTCCCCGTACGCCTTCGTGAACCGCTCCATGAAGTGCCCGCGCCGCAACTGGTACTCCTGCGTCCCGACCGTCTCGATGACGAGCGTCGCCAGCATGCAGCCGACCTGCGCCGCCCGCTCCAGCGGGACTCCCCACGCCAGTCCCGACAGGAACCCCGCGCGGAAGGCGTCGCCGACGCCCGTGGGGTCGGCCTTGCGCTCCTCGTCGGGGACGCCGACCTCGATGGTCTCCTCGCCGACCCGCTCGATGCGCACGCCCCGCGCGCCGAGGGTGGTGACGCGGTGGCCGACGCGGCCGAGGATCTCCTCGTCGGTCCAGCCGGTCTTGGTCTCGATGAGCCCCTTCTCGTACTCGTTGGAGAAGAGGTAGGTCGCCCCGTCCAGCAGTATCCGGATCTCGTCGCCGTTCATCCGGGCGATCTGCTGGGAGAAGTCGGCGGCGAAGGGGATGGACCGGGTGCGGCACTCCTCGGTGTGCCGGAGCATCGCCTCCGGGTCGTCGGCGCCGATGGAGACCAGGTCGAGACCGCCCACGCGGTCGGCGACGGTCTTGAGCTCGATGAGGCGGGCCTCGCTCATCGCACCCGTGTAGAACGAGCCGATCTGGTTGTGGTCGGCGTCCGTGGTGCAGACGAAGCGGGCGGTGTGGAGGGTCTCGGAGATGCGCACCGAGCCGGTGTCGACGCCGTGCCGGTCCAGCCAGGCCCGGTACTCGTCGAAGTCCGAGCCGGCCGCGCCGACCAGGATCGGCCGGGTGCCGAGCTGCCCCATGCCGAAGGCGATGTTCGCGGCGACGCCGCCCCGGCGCACGTCCAGCTGGTCGACCAGGAAGGAGAGCGAGACCGTGTGCAGCTGGTCCGCGACGAGCTGGTCGGAGAAGCGGCCGGGGAAGGTCATGAGGTGGTCGGTGGCGATGGAGCCGGTGACTGCGATGCGCACGGCGTGGACTCTCTCCTGCGGGGAGGCGGGTTGACGGTTCACGCTACCCGGCGGCGTCGCCAGGCTGAAGCAGGCGAAACTACCCGGTAGTACAACTTTCTCCACGGGACGGGACGTGCCTACGGTTCTGTTATGACGAACCTGAGGACCGCCGACCCCGCCCCGGCCGACCTGGACGGCGACCTGGCGTCGCTGCGCGGTGACTGCGCCCGGATGACCCCGCGCTGGTCGGCACCGGCCGATGCCTCCACCCGGCCGGTGCCGCTCGCCCTCATCCACGGCGTCCGGGTGCCTCCGGCGTCCGCCCGGCTGCTGGAGGCGATGTCGGACTACGGCGACTGAGCGCCGCCGGGCGGCTCCGGGGCCGTTCGGGCGGCTCCCGGGGGCCGTTCGGGCGACGCGTGCCGTCACCGGGAACCGGATCCCGGCCCACCGCGTCCCATCGCTGTCCCCAGTAACAGCCGAAGGAGCGATGCGGTGAACACCGAGCGACCCGACAACGACGACGCCGCCGGCGAGGCCGGCACCGGGCGTCCCGCGCGGCGGCGCCCCCGGGCGGTCGCGGTCGCGTCGGTCGCCGCCGCCGTGCTGCTCATGGGTGGGGGCGGCGCCTATCTCGCCACGTCCGCCGCCGGGGACGACACGGACGGCGGTACGGCGTCCGGGGCCTCCGGCGACGGCACTCCCCCGCCGCTCCCCCTCGACGACCACGACACGGCGCCCCCCGAGGGCGGCTCGAACGGCATCGCGCCCGGTGAGCCCGACCCGTACGGCGTCGCCTACCGCGCCGACGGGCCGCTCCCGCAGGGCCCCGGCTCGGCGCCCGTGTACCGGGCGAAGGGCGACGTCACCGAGGCCGAGGTGGCACGGCTGGCCGGGGCGCTGGGGATCGAGGGCGCGCCCAGGGTCCAGGGCGGGGCGTGGAAGGTCGGCAACGCGAAGGACGGTTCCGGGCCGCTGCTCACGGTGGGCCGGAAGGCGCCGGGCACCTGGACCTTCCACCGCTACACGCCCCGCACGGACAACTGCGGGAAGGGCCCCGAGTGCAAGGCCCCGTCGGCCGACGGCGACCCGGTGGGCGAGGCGGCCGCGAAGAAGGCGGCGGCGCCGGTGCTGAAGGCGCTGGGCCAGGACGACGCGAAGCTGGACGCGAGCCAGGTCATGGGCGCCCGGCGGGCGGTGAACGCGGCGCCGGAGGTGGACGGGCTGCCCACGTACGGCTGGACGACCGGGGTGGTCGTCGGGGCGCAGGGCGAGGTGGTCGGCGGCAGCGGCCAGGTGAAGACGCCGGTCAAGGGGGACACGTATCCCGTCCTGGACGCCGAGAAGACGCTGGCGCTGCTGAACGCGCCGGGTGCCGGTACCGGCGCCGGGGGCATCGGCGGCTGTGCGAGTCCCGTACCGCATCAGGACGGGGCGGACCTGCCCTGTGCGCTGCCGACCGGTGCGTCGGACGAACCCGGGGCGGGGAAGAAGCGGGTCTCCACCGTCGAGGAGGCGGTGTTCGGGCTGGCCGCGCATCCGGTGCGGGGGCAGCAGACCCTGGTGCCGTCCTGGCTGTTCGAGGTGCGGGCACCGGGCGCGGACGACGCGGTCACGGTCACCTACCCGGCGGTCGACCCGAGGTACCTGACGACGACGGCCCCCGCCTCGCCCGCCTCGCCCGCCTCCCCCGCCCCGTCCGACGGGCCGGCCTCGGAGCCCGGGGAGCCGCGGGACGTTCGGGTGAGCGGTTACACGGCCGCCGACGGCGAGCTGACCGTGCACTTCACGGGCGGGGTGTGCTCCGACTACGACGCGAAGGCGCAGGAGGACGACGGGAAGGTCACCGTCGAGGTGACCGAGACCCCGCACCCGGACAAGGTCTGCATCCTGATCGCCAAGGAGTACGAGCGGACGGTGCCGCTCGACAAGCCGCTCGGCGACCGGACGGTCGTCGGCTCGGACGGTGAGGACGTGCCGGTGCACAAGCCGGGCGCGCGGCTGCCGGCTCCGTCCGGGGGCCGGTGACACCGCTCCCGTCACGACGAACGCGAGAAGGGGGGGGGGGGGGGGGGGGGGGCCCGCCCGCGGGGGGGGGGGGGGGGGGGGGGGGGGGGGGGGGGGCGCCCGGGGGGGGGGGGGGGGGGGGGGGGGGGGGGGGGGGGTTGAGGCGGCGGGTGTCGCAGATGGTGCGGGCCCAGGGGATGAGGACGCCGAGGATGGGGATCGTGCCGTGCTGGTCGGCGGCGGCCTGGCC